>DASUON010000074.1:0-5886 GCA_036276615.1 Burkholderiaceae bacterium | reverse complement strand
GGGGGTGGGGGCGCACAGGCGCAGCCGAGAAGCGCAGCCATGGGGCCGCAGCGGGCGCAGCCCGCTTCCACCTCTGACTTGCGGCGGCTGTTTGAGCGGAGTTTTGCCTGAAGGCAAAACGCAGCGAGTTCCGCCGCACCGGCCCCCTGGCGAGCATCGCAGGGAACCCCGCCCGCAAGCGGGCGGGGCCAGCATCCAAGCCCCCGCCCCACAGCGCCCACCGCAGCGCCCCCACCGCCTGCGGCCGCCCGACCCTCAAATGCCTTTCTTCCCCGCCAACAACTTCGCCTGATCCGACTTGCTGTAGTGGCTCAACTCCCCCGCCGCGTAAGCCGCCCGGCGGTTGGACATGCGGATGGCTTCGATCTTGCCCGCCGGGGCGATGGCGGACACCACCTTGTCCAGCTCGGCGCTGGCGCACTGGGGGCAGGTGGGCACGTCGCCGCTGCGCACCAGCTTCTCGAAGCCGTGGCCGCACTGGCGGCAGTGGTACTCGTACAAGGGCATGGCGGGTTCTCCAACAGGTCAATCCGATGGGGTGGCACAGGCATGGGGGCTGGCAGACACACAACCCTCCAGCGCACAGGGCAGCGCGGCCTCGTTCAGCCCCACCCAGGCGTGCACCGCGGCGGTGTCAAAGCCCACCAGGCGGCTGCCGGTGTCGGCCCGCTGCATGAGCGGGCGGCGGATCAGCAGCGGCTCGGCCAGCAGCAGGGCCAGGGCGGTGTCGCGGTCCAGGGCGTCGGGATTCACCTCGCCCGATTTGACGCGGGGCGCGGCGCGGTTGAACCAGTCGGCCACGGGCAAACCGTCGAGGAAGGGGCTGAGGCTTTGTGCCGTCCAGCGTTGGGTGAGCAGGTCTCGCCGCTCCAGCGTGTGCCCGGCGGCGTGCAGCGCGGCCCGCTGGCGGGCGTTGCCGCCGCAACCGGGTTTTTCGAAGAAGACGATGTGGGTCATGGTGCAGGCGGGGCAAGCAGACCTTGTGCCAGGGCCAGCAGGCCGCTGGTCTGGTCGGTGATGGCGCGCACCACGTCGGGCTGCAAACGGTCCAGCCAGCGGCGGGGCAAGGCCGATGCGCCGCAGCGGGCCCCGGCCAGCATGCCCACCAGAGCGCCGGTGGTGTCGGCGTCGTCGCCCTGGTTGACGGTGGCCACCAGGGCGTCTTCAAAGTCGTCGTGGGCCAGCAGGAAGTGCAGCACGGTCTGCACGGTGTCGCGCACGTAGCCGCTGGCGTGGCCTTTGTAGGGGGTGAAGGCAAAGGCCGGGTGTTCGGCCACCCAGGCGTGCACCTGGGCGTGGCACTGCGCGGCATCGGCCCCTTGCAGCAGGCTGGCGAGCAGGCGGCCCACGCCCAGAAGGGCCTGGTCGGACAAGGGGTGGTGGTGGGTGAGGCGGCCCTGGGCGATGGACAGGGCTTCCAACGCGGGGGCATGGCCCAGCGTGGCCAGCACGGCGGGCAGGTTGCGCATGAGGGCACCGTTGCCCGCGTCGCCCTCGTTGGGCGGGCCTTGCAGGCTGCCGTCGTGCATGAAACGCATGATGCCGCGGCGGCAGGTGTTGCCGCAGTCCACCGGCTTGCCGCGCCACCAGCGCACATAGGCGTGGCCAATGCGCTGGGGCAGCGCGGTGTCGCCTTGCAAAAAGGCGTTCAGCTCGGGCACGCCGCCTTGCAGCAGGGCGTCGCCCAGGGCCAGGCACAGGGTGGTGTCGTCGGTGACCTGACCACGCGCCAGCTTGAGCCAGCCGCCGCCCACCATGTCGCGGTGCACGCCGTGGCGGGCGCGGATTTCCTGCGGGCGCATGAATTCCACCGTGGCCCCCAGCGCGTCGCCAATGGCCAGGCCCAGGTAGGCGCCCAGGGCGCGGTCGAGCAGGCTACGCATAACGGGCCACCACGGCGTAGTCGCCGCCCAGGGCCAGCACCTCCTGCTCGCCTTGCAGCAGGTGGCCGGGCAGCAGGCCGGGGAACACCAGCACCTTGCTGGCGGGCACCAGGGCTTCAAACACCCAGTCGCCAAAACAACCGGCTTCTTCGCGCGACAGGCTGAACGACACCACGTTGTTCAGCCGCACGGTGCAGTGGCGGCTGAGCAGGTTGCCGCTCACCAGCTGTTCTTCGCACCGGGTGCTGCCGCGCCACAGGCGCAGGTGGCGGGCGGGTTGACCTGCGGGTTCGGCCCCCGGGGGTGGGTGGCGCTGCAAAGCCCATTGGCAGAACTCGTACAACAGGTCCAACTGCTGGTGAATGCTGTTGTTGTGGAAGCGGCTGGACGCTTTTTCTTCCAGGTAGGCCACCCACGCGGCAGAGGGAAAGCGGCGCAGCGCGGCCTTGTGGAAGCCGGGCACCAGGCCAAAGCGGCTTTCGGCCCAGCCTTTGAGCACGGCCCCGGCGGGGCCGTTGGCGTCCATGCCCCAGCCTTGCAGCAGCTTGCGCCAGCTGCTGCGCCAGCGGCGTTGTTCGGCGGCGCTCCAGCGGGCGCTTTCGGCGGGTGGGGGGCGGCAAAGGCCAAACGCAATGTCCAGGTAGTGCACAAACACCTCGGCGGCTTCGGCCAGGCTGGGGCTGCGCGCCAGCAGGGCAAACAGGCCCGGGTGGGCCTCACGGGTGCCGGCAATGGACAGTGGCACCGGGTTGGCGTTGAACGCCTCGCTGGCCAGCACCGGCGCGGGCACGCCCACCAGGTTGGTGGTGTACCAGTGCCGGGGCTGTTCGGTGTCGTCGTCCACAGGCCGGGGAAAAGCTCAAACGGGGCGGTTTTCGTTGGGGTTGCGCACGGGGCCCATGAGCTTCAGGCCGTCTTCGTAGCTGAGGGGTTGGAATTGGCCGCTGAACTTGAGGGCGGCATCGGCCACGGCGTCGAGCTTGCCGGCGGTGTCCTTCTTCTTCAGGTCGCCCTTTTCCAGGTAGAGCAGTTCCAGCATCTCGTTGTAGACGGTGTTTTCCAGGATGGGCAGCACATAGAAGGTGGCCCCGCCGTGGGTGACCTGGTATTTCTTGCTCAGGTCGATGTTGTCGCAGTAGAGGAAGTACTTGCCCTGGGGGCTGAGGGTGTCGCCCAGGGCTTCGGCCACGTCTTTCAGGTGTTCGAAGGACAGCAGCCAGCCGCAGAAGAAGGGCAGGTGTGTGACACCTTCCTGCCCGATGGCCATGACCTGGTCGCAGGTGAGTTCGGGGGGGCGGGCTTCGTCGGCCAGCTTGGCGGCAAAACGCAGCGCCAGTTCACCGCGGAAACCCACGCGGCCCGGCTTGTGGGTGGCGGCCTTGAGCACGGGGTTGAGCAGGCGGCCTTCCTGTTCCAGGCGGGCAAACGCGGTGTCCGACAGGGCGGTGCGTTCCAGAGTGGCGGTCATGTTCGGTCCTTTGAAGGGGTGGTGGAAAGACGCCCTCCTTCTGCAATGAACGTACCAACCCCGACAAGGCCCACACGGCGCAGCAAATGCGACACAAACCCACCCCGCGGCCCCACGGCGTGTGGGTTTTGGCGGCGCGCCTGGCCCGCTTTGTCGGGAAGCAAACAAAGCGCCAAAACGGCCTTTTCAACCCCACACAAAGCCATTTTTTCTTTTGAAAACAATCAGTTAACACGCACACAAAGCCGGTTGGCACGACATGGCACGGAAGCTGCGAAAGGGGGCCTGCGCGGACTCAAGTCCTGCCGATGCGTGAACCGAATAAGAAGACCAACGGGCACGTCAGGCTGACACGGTCGCGGCTTCGCAACCTTGTTTCTCAACCTTCCTGAATGGAGCACTGAAATGGCCAAACTTCGGCAAATCGCCTTCTACGGCAAAGGTGGCATCGGCAAGTCCACCACCTCGCAAAACACCCTGGCCGCGCTGGCGGAAATGGGTCAGAAGATCCTCATCGTCGGCTGCGACCCCAAGGCCGACTCCACCCGCCTGATCCTGCACGCCAAGGCGCAAGACACCATCCTGTCTCTGGCCGCTGAAGCTGGCAGCGTGGAGGACCTGGAGCTGGAAGACGTCATGAAGATCGGCTACCGCGACATCCGTTGCGTGGAGTCCGGTGGCCCGGAACCCGGCGTGGGCTGCGCGGGCCGCGGTGTGATCACCTCCATCAACTTCCTGGAAGAAAACGGCGCTTACGACGGCGTGGACTACGTCAGCTACGACGTGCTGGGTGACGTGGTGTGCGGTGGCTTTGCCATGCCCATCCGCGAAAACAAGGCGCAGGAAATCTACATCGTCATGTCCGGCGAAATGATGGCCATGTACGCCGCCAACAACATCAGCAAGGGCATCTTGAAGTACGCCAACAGCGGTGGCGTGCGCCTGGGTGGCCTGGTGTGCAACGAGCGCCAGACCGACAAGGAACTGGAGCTGGCCGACTCCCTGGCCAAGATGCTGGGCAGCCGCCTGATCCACTTCGTGCCGCGCGACAACATCGTGCAACACGCCGAGCTGCGCCGCATGACCGTGCTGGAGTACGCCCCCGACAGCAAGCAGGCTGGCGAGTACCGCACCCTGGCCCAGAAGGTCCACGGCAACGCGGGCAACGGCACCATCCCCACCCCCATCACCATGGACCAGCTGGAAGACCTGCTGATGGAGCACGGGATCATGAAGACCATCGACGAGTCCGAAGTCGGCAAGACCGCCGCCGAGCTGGCCGCCTGACACCCAGCCTCAGGGCCAGGGCCGCGCAGCACCCGCCTGCGCGGCCCTGCGGCCCGGCCCACGCATCCCCTTACCTCACGGAGTTTTCCCATGACCGCCACCGTTGAAGAGCGCAAGGCCGCCAACAAGGCCCTGATCGATGAAGTGCTGAAGGCTTATCCCGAGAAGATGGCCAAGCGGCGCGCCAAGCACCTGAACACGTTTGAAGAAGGCAAGCCCGACTGCGGCGTGAAGTCCAACATCAAGTCGCTGCCCGGCGTCATGACCATCCGCGGCTGCGCCTACGCAGGCTCCAAGGGGGTGGTGTGGGGGCCCATCAAGGACATGGTGCACATCAGCCACGGCCCCGTGGGCTGCGGCCAGTACAGCTGGGCCGCCCGTCGCAACTACTACATCGGCACCACGGGTGTGGACAGCTTTGTGACCATGCAGTTCACCAGCGACTTCCAGGAAAAGGACATCGTCTTCGGCGGTGACAAGAAGCTGGACAAGATCATTGACGAAATCCAGGAGCTGTTTCCCCTGAACAAGGGCATCAGCATCCAATCGGAATGCCCCATCGGCCTGATCGGTGACGACATCGAGGCCGTGTCCAAGAAAAAGAGCAAGGAGTACGAAGGCAAGACCATCGTGCCCGTGCGCTGCGAGGGTTTCCGCGGCGTGAGCCAGTCGCTGGGCCACCACCTGGCCAACGACGCCATCCGCGACTGGGTGTTCGACAAGACCGACCCCAACAAACACGAGTGTGTGTCCACGCCCTACGACGTGGCCATCATCGGCGACTACAACATCGGCGGCGACGCCTGGAGCAGCCGCATCCTGCTGGAAGAGCTGGGCCTGCGCGTCATTGCCCAGTGGTCGGGCGACGGCTCCATTGCCGAGCTGGAAAACACCCCCAAGGCCAAGCTGAACGTGCTGCACTGCTACCGCTCGATGAACTACATCAGCCGGCACATGGAAGAGAAGTACGGCATTCCATGGGTGGAATACAACTTCTTCGGCCCCAGCCAGATTGAAAAGAGCCTGCGCGAAATCGCCAGCCACTTCGACGACACCATCAAGGCCAACGCCGAGAAGGTGATTGCCAAGTACCGCCCGCTGGTGGACGCCGTCATCGCCAAGTACAAGCCCCGCCTGGAAGGCAAGAAGGTCATGCTGTACGTGGGTGGCCTGCGCCCCCGCCACGTCATGGACGCCTACCACGACCTGGGCATGGAGGTGGTGGGCACGGGCTACGAGTTCGCCCAC
>DASUON010000073.1:0-9408 GCA_036276615.1 Burkholderiaceae bacterium | reverse complement strand
GCCGGGCATGGGCCGTGAGCGCATCGCCGTTCAGGGCCTGGTTGGGAAAACCCTGCCGTTCCATGGCCTTGTGCTGTGCCGCCCGCACACGCGTGCGCACCACCGCCGTGGGTTCGTGGTGGGGTTTTGAGGCATCCGCGGCGGCACCGTGTGCGGCCAGCAACTCTTGCGGGGGCAGTGCAGGCACTTCCACATGCAGGTCAATGCGGTCCAGCAAGGGGCCGCTGAGCCTGCCTTGGTAGCGCGCCACCTGGTCGGGGGTGCAGCGGCAGGTGATGCTGGTGTGCCCCAGGTAGCCGCAGGGGCAGGGGTTCATGGCGGCAATCAGCTGGAATCGGGCGGGAAAGTCGGTGCGCTGGGTGGCGCGGCTGATGCGCACGGTGCCGGTTTCCAGCGGCTCGCGCAAGGCTTCCAGCGCGGCCCGGGGAAACTCGGGCAGCTCATCCAAAAACAGCACGCCGTGGTGCGCCAGCGAAATCTCGCCGGGCTTGGGCGGTGAGCCTCCACCCACCAGGGCCACCGCGCTGGCGCTGTGGTGCGGCGCCACCGTGGGCCGATGGCCCCAGTGGGCCAGATCGAAGCGCCCGGCCAGCGACGCAATGGCCGCGGTCTCCAGCGCCTGCTGGCGCGAGAGCGGGGGCAGCAACCCGGCAAACCGCTGGGCCAGCATGCTCTTGCCCGCGCCGGGCGGTCCACTCATCAGCAGGCTGTGGCCCCCGGCGGCGGCTATTTCAAGGGCGCGGCGGGCGGCGGCCTGGCCCACCACGTCGGCCAGGTCGGGCACGGGGCTGTCCAACGGGGGCTCGGTGGCGGCCAGCACGGTCCAGCCGTCGGGGTCGGGTGGGGTGTCTTGAACCAGCGCGGAGCCTTCGGGGGCCAGTGCGCGGGCCACGTCCAGCAGGTGGCGGGCCCGCACCACGCGGGTGCCGGGTACCAGTGCGGCTTCTTCGGCGCTGCCCGGGGGCAGCACCAGGGTCAGCGGCGGGGTGCCGAGGCGTTCGGCCTCGGCTTGCAGGGCCAACGACAAGGCCAGGGCCCCGCGCACGGGGCGCAACTCGCCGCCCAGGCTCAGTTCACCGGCAAACACATGGTGGGCCAGGCGGGCGGTGTCCAGCTGGCCGTCGGCCGCCAGGATGCCCAGCGCAATGGGCAGGTCGAAGCGGCCACTGTCCTTGGGCAGGTCAGCCGGGGCCAGGTTGACGGTGATGCGCTGGTTGCTGGGGAAGGACAGCCCGGCGTGGTGCAAGGCCGAGCGCACGCGTTCGCGGGCTTCTTTCACCTCGGTGTCGGCCAGCCCCACCAGCGTGAAACTGGGCAGGCCGTTGGCCAGGTGCACTTCCACGCACACCGATGGGGCAGAAAGCCCCACCAGCGCACGACTTTGAATCACGGACAGTCCCATCTGTCTCTCTCCCTGTTGTGGTGCATGGCAAAACGCCGGGTTGTGCACGCTAATGGTGCATTCGGCCGGGGACAACCCGGTTTTCCCGGCCGCGAAGCGGGGCACCAGCATAGCGTGACCCGGGTGCGGCAGGACCATGGCGTGGAGTGGTGGGAACATGGACTGGCACGGTCTGTGCTAGTCCCGCTTCGTCGTCATTGTCGAGGAGTGTGCTCTCATGAAACTAGTTTCCGCCATCATCAAACCCTTCAAGCTGGACGAGGTGCGCGAAGCACTGTCGGCCATGGGCGTGCAGGGCATCACGGTCACCGAAGTCAAGGGCTTTGGTCGCCAAAAAGGCCACACCGAGCTGTACCGCGGCGCGGAATACGTGGTCGATTTCCTGCCCAAGGTCAAGATCGAGGCTGCGGTGGCCGACGAGCTGGTGGACCGCGTGATCGAGGCCATTGAAGGTGCGGCCCGCACCGGCAAGATCGGCGACGGCAAGATTTTTGTGTTCCCGCTGGAGCAGGTCGTGCGCATCCGCACCGGCGAGACCGGCAAGGAAGCCCTCTGACCGACCCCCGACAAACCAGAAAGAGCCCGATCATGAAAAAGTTGTTTGCAACCTTGCTGCTGGGCATGGGCCTGGCCTTCGGTGGGCTGGCGGTCCAAGCCCAGACCGCCGCTCCCGCCGCCGACGCCCCTGCGGCCACCGCAGCGGCCCCTGCTGCTCCTGCGGCTGACGCACCTGCTGCTGCCCCCGCTGCGGCCCCGGCCCCCGCGGAAGCCGCCGCTGCACCGGCCGAAGCCGCCGCCGCGCCTGCTCCCGTGCCCAACAAGGGTGACACGTCGTGGATGATGGTCTCCACCCTGCTGGTGATCCTGATGACCGTGCCTGGCCTGGCCCTGTTCTACGGTGGCCTGGTGCGCAGCAAGAACATGCTGTCCGTGCTGATGCAAGTCATGGTCACATTCAGCCTGATCGTGGTGCTGTGGTTCATCTACGGTTACAGCCTGGCCTTCACCGAGGGCAGTGCTTACGTGGGGGGCTTTGACCGGCTGTTCATGAAGGGCATCTGGGACAACGCCGCGGGCACCTTCGCCAACGCCGCCACCTTCAGCAAAGGCGTGGTCATTCCCGAGATCGTGTTCGCCGCCTTCCAGGCCACGTTCGCCGGCATCACCTGCGCCCTGATCGTGGGTGCCTTTGCCGAGCGCATGAAGTTCTCTGCCGTGCTGATGTTCATGGTGATCTGGTTCACCTTCAGCTACGCCCCCATTGCCCACATGGTGTGGTTCTGGATGGGCCCTGACGCCTACACCGCCGCCAACGTGGTGGACGAAATGAACGGCAAGGCCGGTCTGATCTGGCAATGGGGCGCGCTGGACTTCGCCGGTGGCACCGTGGTGCACATCAACGCCGCCGTGGCCGGTCTGGTCGGTGCCTACATGGTGGGCAAGCGCGTGGGTTACGGCAAAGAGTCCATGGCCCCTCACAGCCTGACGCTGACCATGGTGGGTGCTTCCCTGCTGTGGGTGGGCTGGTTCGGTTTCAACGCCGGTTCCGCCCTGGAAGCCAACGGCTTCGCCGCCCTGGCCTTCATCAACACCTTCGCCGCCACCGCTGCTGCTGTGCTGGCCTGGTGCGTGGGTGAATCCATGATGCGTGGCAAGGCCTCCATGCTGGGTGCCGCCTCCGGTGCCGTGGCCGGTCTGGTCGCCATCACCCCTGCCGCTGGCAACGTGGGCATCGGCGGTGCGCTGATCATCGGCTTCCTGTCGGGCTTTGCCGGTCTGTGGGGCGTCAACGGTCTGAAGAAGATCCTGGGCGCTGACGACTCTCTGGACGTGTTCGGCGTGCACGGCGTGTGCGGCATCATGGGTGCCATCCTGACCGGCGTGTTCAACAGCCCCAACCTGGGCGGCCCCTCGCTGGTGGCCGACTGGACCACGGTGGCCATGGTGACGGGTGATGCCTACACCATCGCCGGTCAGGTCTGGACCCAGACCAAGGCCGTGCTGCTGACCGTGGTGTGGTCCGGCGTGGTGTCTGTGGTGGCTTACAAGATCGTGGACATGGTCATCGGCCTGCGCGTCACCGAAGAGGAAGAGCGCGAAGGTCTGGACATCTCCAGCCACGGCGAAACCGCCTACAACCGCTGATCTCCTGAGTCTCCTTTGGATGGTTTGAGTCCGCTGGCCGCAAGGCCGCGGACTTTTTTTGCGTCTGGGCAGGCCACAATCCGGGCACATCCAATGTTCCAGGGAGATTCACCATGCGGTCCACCACCCACCTGCCCGGCCCAGGCGACCACCCCCGCCCAGCCCCGACCCTTGCCCGAAAGCCGTTGCCAAAGGCCGTGCACACGTTGAAGCGGGCGCTGTGCATTGGCCTGTGCGGCATGGGTCTGCTGGCGGTGGCCCTGCCCCAGGCCCAAGCCTCCACCGCTGCACCGAAAAAGAAGCTGCAACGGGTGGACCACATCGACCCTCGCCAACGCCTGCCCGGGGGCGAAACCCCTTATGAGCGCGAACGCCGCCTGCGGCGCGAATGCAAAGGCCGCCCCAATGCCGGGGCGTGCAGCGGCTACACGCACTGACGAAGCCCACCCCGGCCAAGCTTTTTCAACGCCGGGTGGGCAAAATTTTCATCGGCCCCACGGGGGCGGCCAAAGGGGTGGAGTCGCTAACATCCCCGCCATGGACGCCGCCCTTCAAGCCCTGATCGACACCATCCGCTCGGCCCACGCCCAGCGCCGCCCGCTGCGCATCCGCGGCGGGGGAAGCAAGGACTTCCTGGGGCAAAGCCTTCAGGGCGAGGTGCTGGACACCCGGGTCTGCACGGGCATCGTCAGCCACGAACCGTCCGAACTGGTCATCACCGCCCGAGCGGGCACCCCGCTGGCCGAGCTGGAGGCCCAACTGGCCCGCCACGGCCAATGCCTGCCCTTCGAGCCCCCGCACTTTGCCGACACCGCCACCGTGGGCGGCATGGTGGCCGCGGGCCTCAGCGGCCCCGCCCGCGCCAGCGTGGGTGCCGTGCGCGACTACGTGCTGGGCGTGCAACTCATCAACGGACGGGGCGAGTGGCTCACCTTTGGCGGACAGGTCATGAAAAACGTGGCCGGTTACGACGTCAGCCGCCTGATGGCCGGGGCCATGGGCAGCCTGGGGGTGCTCACCGAGGTGTCGCTCAAGGTGCTGCCCGTGGCCCCCGCCGAAGCCACCCTGGCCTTTGAACTGGACGCCGCCGCCGCGCTCGACGCCCTGCACCGCTGGGGCGGGCAGCCCCTGCCCCTCAACGCCAGCTGCTGGGTGCAGGACCAGGGCCGCGCCCTGCTGTTTGTGCGCTTGCGCGGTGCGGTGGCCGCCGTGGACGCCGCCTGCCGCCGCATGGGCGGCCAGCGCATGGACACCACCGCCGAAGACGCCGCCCGCATCCGCCGCGACTGGCTCGACTGCGCCGAGCAGCGCCTGCCCTTCTTCCGCCCGGCCCCGCAAAGCGGCCTGTCGCTGTGGCGGGTGTCGGTGGCCCAGACCGCGCCGGTGCGCCCGCTGGGCGGCGTGCCCCCGCACCAGCAACTGATTGAATGGCACGGCGGCCAACGCTGGCTGTGGGCCCCGGCCACCCAGGCCGCCACCCTGCGGGCCGAAGCCCTGGCCCTGGGCGGCCACGCCACCCTGTTCCGCCCCGCCACCGACGCCGACCGCGCCCACGGCGTGTTCACCCCACCCGCCGCCGCGCTGCAGGCCATCACCCAGCGCCTGAAGGCCGAGTTCGACCCCGCAGGCCTCTTCAACCCGGGCCGCATGGCCACCCCCGCCGCCTGAGCACGCCATGCAGACCCACCTCGCCCCCCAGTACCAACACACCCCCGAAGGCCGCGAGGCCGAGGCCATCCTGCGCAACTGCGTGCACTGCGGCTTTTGCACCGCCACCTGCCCCACCTACCAGCTGCTGGGCGACGAGCTGGACGGCCCCCGGGGCCGCATCTACCTCATCAAACAAGTGCTGGAGGGGCAGACCCCCACCCGCGCCACCCAGCAGCACCTGGACCGCTGCCTCACCTGCCGCAACTGCGAAAGCACCTGCCCCAGCGGCGTGCAGTACGGCCACCTCATCGACATCGGGCGCAAGGTGGTGGACGAGCTGGTGCCCCGCCCGCTGGGCGAAACCGTGGTGCGCACCGCGCTGAAAGAGGGGCTCACCTCGCCCCTGTTCGGCCCCGCCCTGAAGCTGGGCCAGCTGGTGCGCGAACTGCTGCCCCAGACGCTGAAAGACAAGGTACCCCCCCGGCAAGACCCCGGCCCCTGGCCCACCGCCACCCACGCCCGCAAGGTGCTGCTGCTGGCGGGCTGCGTGCAACCGGCCATGCTGCCGCGCATCAACGCCGCCACCGCCCGGGTGCTGGATGCCGCGGGCATCCAGACCCTGATCGCGCCCCAGGCCGGCTGCTGCGGTGCCGTGCGCCTGCACCTCAACGATCACCCTGGCAGCCACGACGAGATGCGGACCAACATCGACGCCTGGTGGCCCCACATCCAATCGGGCGAGGTGGAGGCCATCGTCACCAACGCCTCGGGCTGCGGGGTGACGGTCAAGGACTACGGCCACACCCTGCGGCACGACCCGGCCTACGCCGACCGCGCTGCCCGCGTCAGTGCCCTGGCCCGCGACCTCAGCGAACTGCTGCCCGACCTGGTGCCCGCCCTCCAGGGCCGCCGCGCCCAAAACCCTGCCCCCGGCCCCGTGGCCTTCCACCCGCCCTGCACCCTGCAGCACGGCCAGAAGCTGCGCGGCGGCGTGGAGCAACACTTGGCCGCGCTGGGCCTGCCGGTGCAGCTGGCCGCCGCCGAATCACACCTGTGCTGCGGCTCGGCGGGCACCTACTCGGTGCTCAACCCCGGGCTGGCGCACCAGCTGCGCGACCGCAAGCTGGGCCATCTGCAAGCGCAAGGCCATGCCGACGGGAACGGCCCAGGCCCGGCGCTGATCGTGTCGGCCAACATCGGCTGCATCACCCATCTGCAAAGCGGCACCGCCACCCCCGTGCGCCATTGGGTGGAGTGGCTGGATGAGGCGTTGGGGCTGTGAGCGGCTGGCTCAGGGGCTGGTCGGCTTCTGCGCCTTTTTGGCTTCGGCGACGGCTTCCTGAGAGGCTGCGAGCATTTTTTGCACCATCGGTCCAATGCGCTGCAGCATCTCGCCCTGGGTCTTTTGCATCACCATCGGCATCTTGTTGACCATGGCCTGACCGGCGGGCGTCTTGTAGAAGTCCAGCATGCCCACCAGTTCTTCTTGGGTGTAGCTATCGCTGTAAATGCGCATGAGCATGGGTTTGAAGGTCGCCCAGTTCAGTTCGTCACGAAAGACGTGATTCGTCTTGAGGACGAAGCTGTCCACATAGGCGCGACGCATCTCCGTGTCACCGATGGTCTGCGTCAGGGCCTGGTCCAAGTGGGTCCGCATGTGGTTGTCCAGGTCCTTGTAGGTGGATTCGAGCAGGTCTTGCGACTTGCTGACCACCAGCAGTTCTTCAACGGTCTCGGGCTTGGGTGGCTCGGCCTGGCTCCAGCCGGGGGCCAGCACGAGGATGGCCGCGACAGCGGCGCTGAGGGGTTTGCGGAACATGGTTTTCTCCCTGAATGTGAATTGCCGGGTGGGATTGTAGGGCGGGGTGTGTGTGCAATCACAATCGCCTTCAATCCACCCGCGATCCTTGCCGCATTGTTGCTACACCATGTCCCAGGACCCTTCTGACCGCTCAACGCCGTGGGTCGTCGCCGACGGCCCCATCAACCTCCGCACCGCCTTGCGTGAAGAACGCGAGGCGTTGAACCAGGCCGAGGCCTCGGGCGTGCCCGATCACCTTCAGGCCCATGCCGACCGATTGGCCGACCGGGTGCTCACCCGATACCAACGCACCCAGACCCTGGGGCCGTCGCTGCACGAATCGCTGGCTGCTCCGCACGTTGAGGCTGTCCACGCCCCTACCCGTTCACTGGGCGCATGGGGTTGGTGCAGCCTGAGTCTGGGCGGATTGGCTTTGGGCGCGGCGGGCTGGGGGCTGGTGGCGGCCAGTGCAACGCCCCTGGTCTTTGCCGCAGCATTGGGAGGGGGGGCTGCTGGCGCATGGGCGCTGAAGGTGAGTCGTCAGCGAACCACCCCAACCGATCAGGCGCCCCAAGACCTGTTGCAGGGCTTGACCCCCGAGGTGCTCCAGCAATGTGATCACGCCTTGCACACCGTGGCCCAATGTCTGGACGCCGGGGGACAGGCAAGGCTCATGAGCCTGAAAACCCAATGGTTGAACTTGGTTCGCCAGCTGCGGCACCTACCGCCGCACAGCACCAGTGTGAGCATGGAAGACCGGCTGTATGCCGTGGAATGCCTGCGCCGCTACCTACCCGACACGCTGAACGCATTCTTGGCCGTGCCACCCGATCAACGCACCCCGCGTCTGAGCGAGCCCCAGCCCGAGGCCCTGGTCATGTTCTACGAGCAGCTTGAGGTGCTGGAACAAGGCCTGGCCCAACGGTTGACCAAAGCCCAGTGCCACGCCACCGAGGCGTTGGCCCGGCAGCATCGGTTTTTAAAAGCCAAGCACCACGACGCCAAGTTGCCCTGACCGCCGCAGACAACCGCCAGGGCCGCCTTCAGGAGCGGGCGCGTGGCTGCGGCGTTGGCGTGGCTGCATCGGTCACGGCAGGGGTGGTCGCCGACGAGCTTGCCCCACCCTCGCGTGCTTGCGCCGCCATTCGGCGCTCCAGCAAGGTGGCCTCCTGGTCATCGCGCAGCGTTTTGGCCAACACAAAGGCGCTGCTGACCAGATAAAGCCAGCTCACCACCACATAGAACTTCTGCCAATCTTGTACCTCCATGCGGAACAAGCCCCAGGCGGTCAGCGCCATGGCGGCGGCAAAGCCTGACCACACCGTGGCCGTCCAGCCCCCGGTGTCCACCTGACCATCGCGGTTGTCGCGAACCATTTTGGACACCGCCAAGGTGGCAAACAAGCAAAAGAACATGCCCATGGCCAAAAAGGCCCGATCCAATTCCTTGGCGGGCAAGTTCCACACCCCAAAGGCGGTGCACAACAGTGCCAGGCCAAACGACACCCTCACCTGGGTGCGCCAACCACGGGTGTCTCGCTGCATGACGTAACGAACGCTCATGTCCTCTCTCCTGCTTTCATGAAATGTGAAAAACGACCATCAAACCAAAATGGGTGGCAAGCATGCCAGGGGCGGGTCACAACTTTACAGGCCCGGCCAGCTGGGCGCTGTGGCCCACCGCCTGACGCGCGGCCTGTTGGCGGACCCGGTCCACATAACTCTCGGAGCGCTTGAGCTCCTTGGCGATCAAGGCGTTGTTCTGGCCCATCACCTCCACGGCACGGGAGCGGAAGCTGTCCATCGCGTCCATGGCGGCAAAGGTCTGGTTGAACATCTCCTGAATGCGCTCCACCCCCAAAAGGGGGTTTTGCTGAAATTCGGCGGTTTTCTCCACATGCTGGCCCAGCTGGCGACCCGTTTCTGCCACCAGGTCGCCCAGGGTGGCATTGACGTTCTGGAGGGTGTTCATCACCTGAATTTGATGCCCCGTGGCCTGAGCCACGGTTTGCGCAACCGCCAGGGCGCTCATGCCCGTGGTGGCCACGCGTGAGCAGCCATTCATCAGCTCGCGTGCGGTTTTCTTCAGCACATCCAAGGCCAGGTAGCCATTGGTGCACACCGCTTGCTGCGTCAGCATGTCTTGCAGGTTTTGCCGGGCGTAAAACAGCACTTCCTGCTCCAAAGCCTGCGCCCGGGTCGGGTCGGTGGCCTTGAGCGACAGAACCTGGCTGGCCAAACGTTCGTCCAGCGCCTGCGCAAACTGAATGGCCGAAGCCAGCTTTTGCATGCCATCCCACAGCTTGGTGCGGGTGGATTCAATGTCCACCACATCCCGCTGCAAGTCATCCTTGGCGGCATACAGCTGCTGCAAGGTGGTGTTGAGCTGGCTGCCCGTGGACTGAAAGCGT
>DASUON010000072.1:0-3309 GCA_036276615.1 Burkholderiaceae bacterium | reverse complement strand
AAGCTGTTGCTGCCGCACATGGTCACCCGCCTGTTTGGCGAGGACCTCAGCGGGTTGAAGCTGGCCGTGTGGGGCCTGGCCTTCAAGCCCAACACCAACGACATGCGCGAGGCCCCCAGCCGCACCGTGCTGGTGGACCTGCTGCGCCGCGGGGCCCAGGTGGTGGCGCACGACCCCGTGGCCACCACCGAGGCGCTGGACGCCCTGGCGCAAGACTTGGGCCTGGGCCCGCGCCACACGCCCGAGGCGCAGGCGGTGCTGGAGCGCCTGACGCTGGCCACCGAGCCCATGGGCTGCGTGGATGGGGCCGACGCGCTGCTGGTCATCACCGAGTGGAAGTGTTTCCACAACCCCGACTTCAAGGGCATGGGCCAGCGCATGCGCCGCCGCATCATCCTCGACGGGCGCAACCTGTACGACCCGGCCCTGCTTCAGGAAATGGGTTTTGTGTACCAGGGCATCGGGCGGCGCAACGCCTTGGCCGGGGCGCTGCCGTCGGCCACCAGGTCCGCCCAGATGGATTCGACCTGCTTGGCAATCTGAGTCCAGTCCCGGTCCAGCACGGCCTGCCGGGCCTGCTGGCCCAGTTGGGCACTGAGCGTGGGCTGGCGGGCCAGCACCAGGCCCTGGCGCACAAATCCCTCTTCGTCACCCGCCGGGGCCAGCAGGCCGGTGTGCTGGTGCACGATCAGCTCGGCGGCGGCGGCCTGCCCGAAGGCCAGCACCGCCAGCCCGCTGGCCATGGCTTCGGGTACCACGTTGCCATAGGTTTCGGTCAGGCTGGGGAAGACGAACAGGTCGGCACTGGCGTAGTGCCGGGCCAGCTCTTCCCCGGTCTTGGCACCCACCAGCAGCGCGTCGGGCAGGCGGGCTTGCAGCTCGGCGCGGGCCGGGCCGTCGCCCACCACCACCCATTTCAGCAAGGGGTCGGCGGCCTGCATGGCGCACACGGTGCGCACCAGCAGGGGCAGGTTCTTCTCGGGGGCCAGGCGGCCCACGTACAGCGCCACCCGCTGGCCCGTGCCCTCGGTCACGCCCCAGGCGGTGCGCAGCGCCGGGTCGCGCCAGGTGGGGGAAAACGCCTGTGTGTCGATGCCCCGGGCCACCACGTGCAGCCGCTCAAAGCGGGCTTGCGCCAGCTGCTGGCGCAGCTCCTCGGTGGGCACCATGGTGCAGTCGGCCAGGTTGTGGAACTTGCGCAGGTAGGCCGCAATGGGCTTTTTCAGCCAGCCAATGCCGTAGTGGCGGCTGTAGGCGTGGAAGTTGGTGCGGAAGTCGGTGCTCACCGGCAGGCGCAGCTTGCGGGCGGCCTGCAGGGCCGACCAGCCCAGCGGCCCCTCGGTGGCAATGTGCACCAGGTCGGGCCGTTGCAGCGTCCAGGCGGCAATCAGCCGCTTCTTGGCCGGCAGGCCCAGGCGCAGGTGCGGGTAGCGCGGGATGGGCATGCCCCGGGTCAGCAGCTGTTCGGGGGTGCTTTGGGTGTCCATCCGCTGGCGCGGGCGCACCAGCTGGATGAGGTGGCCGCGCGTCTGCAGCGCCGTCATCAGCCGTGCCAGCGTCAGCGCCACGCCGTTGATTTCGGGCGGGTAGGTCTCGGTCACCACCGCCAGCCGCAGCGCACGCCGCGGGGGGACGAGGTGTTCGATGAGCAGCTCGGGGGCGCAGGGGGTGTCGAGTGTGTCCATGCGCGCATGGTGGGCGTCGCACATCACAGGCGTGTGACAGACACGTGTGACAGCCCGCAGGGCCCGTGCTTCATGGAAAAGACACCAAAACGCCGTCAACCGGTCACACCGCGGGGCGACAGTGCGGCTTCCGTTTTCTTCCCTGTGTTTTCAACCGGAGACCTTGCATGCAAAGCTTCATGGACAAAGTGCGCATCCTGCGCTGGGACGACCACCGCTACTACCACCAGTGCCGCATCAACCAGACGCTGCACCTCATCAGCGCCCTGAGTTTTCTGGTGGCCTATGCGCTGCTGTTCGTCGATCCGGCCTGGTCGGGCCTGGTGGGCTGGCTGGTGGGCATGGTCACGCGGCAGTCGGGCCACATCTTCTTCGAGCCGCGGGGGCACGACACCATCCACAACGTGTCCTACGAGTACAAGGAGAGCATCAAGGCCGGTTTCAACATGCGGCGCAAGGCCATCATCATCGGTGTGTGGCTGGGCCTGCCGCTGCTGCTGTGGGTCAGCCCCAGCCTGGGCGGCCTGATCCAGCCCGCCACCGACCTGAAAGGCTACGTGCACGACGTGGGCCTGCTGTGGTTCACCCTGGGGGCCAGCGGCGTGGTGCTGCGCACCCTGCACCTGTTTGTGCTGCGCTCACCCGCCTGGGGGCTGGCCTGGACCACCAAGATCGTGACCGACCCGCTGCACAACATCGACATGTACTGGCGCTCGCCCTTCCTGCTGCTGAGCGGGCAACGGTACGACCCGCTGACCGACCGCAGCCACGCCGCGGGCACCCACGAGGCCGGTGACGCCGATGAGGCCGTGGCCCCGACGGGCCGATGAACCCATCGGTAAACCCACGTCGTGCGCAGGGAAAAGGGCATGACCGATAGTGCCCTTTTCCCCACTTCTTGGAGTCCGGTCATGAACAGGGTGCGCAACACATTGGGAGCGGTTCTGGTGGCTTCGCTGGCGTGTGCCAGCTGGGCGTCAGGCGGCGGCGGGGTGGGGGCCAGCGGCAACCCCGGGAGCAGCGGCGCGGGGCAACCCAGTGTGTACAACCTGATCTACCGCGCCCGCCAAAGCCTGGACCGGACGCAATGGGACGAGGCCGGTGCACTGCTCCAGCAGGCCCACACGCAGGACGCGCACAACGCCGACGTGCTCAATCTCCTGGGCTACCACACCCGCAAAAAGCCCGGTGGCAGCGCACAGCAGGCCCTGCAGTACTACGAGCAGGCCTTGCAGATCGACCCCAAACACCGCGGCGCCCACGAGTACATGGGCGAGGCCTACCTCACCCTCAAACAACCCGACAAGGCCCAGGAGCATCTGCAAGCGCTGGAGCGCATCTGCGGCCGCCAGTGCGAGGAGTACCGCGACCTGGCCCAGGCCCTCGTCGAGTACAACAAGCCTTGAGGGGGTTGACTTCGGGCGATTCACGCCGTGAAGGTTTGTGAGGGGGTGTCACCGCCTTTGGCGTTGTCCCCACGCCAGCGCCCCCATCAACCCAACCAGCAGCCACAGCGCCCATTCACTCAGCGTGGGCACGCCAGACACCCCCACGCCCAGGCCCACCGGGTCGTCGATGACGCCGTTGGTGGCGTCCCAGTCGTTGTCGCCCTTTTGGCCATCGG
>DASUON010000071.1:0-2550 GCA_036276615.1 Burkholderiaceae bacterium | reverse complement strand
CTGGCGATGTGCTCCGGCTTGCCCACGGTGCTGCCCCACAGCTTGGAGACGGAAAAACCCGTCAACCCGGCCTTGGGCTTGGAGCCGCGGCCGGTGGCACCTTCGTCGCGGATTTCGCCGCCCGCGCCGGTGGACGCGCCGGGGAACGGGGAAATGGCCGTGGGGTGGTTGTGCGTTTCCACCTTCATCAGGATGTGGTGGGTGGCACTCTCTTTTTGATAGCTTGGTGCGCTTTCAGAATAAGCGCCAGAGGCATTTTTTTCTTGAGAATTGGCGTGGTACTTGGCCACAAAGCGGGTGAGCTCGTGGCCTTCCATCACCGAGGCGTTGTCCGAATACGCCACCACCGTGTGCTGCGGCGTGGTGCGGTGGGTGTGGCGGATCATGCCGAACAGGCTGTGGTCCTGCTTCTGCCCGTCGATGGTGAATTCGGCGTTGAAGATCTTGTGGCGGCAGTGTTCGCTGTTGGCCTGGGCGAACATCATCAGCTCCACATCAGTGGGGTTGCGCCCCATGGCGGTGAAGTGGGTGACGAGGTAGTCCATCTCGTCGTCGGCCAGGGCCAGGCCGAACTCAACGTTGGCCGCCTCCAGCGCAGGGCGGCCCCCAGCCAGGATGTCCACATGCGCCATGGGCTGCGGCGGCAGCTCGGCAAACAGCGCCTGGGCCTGGTCCAGGCTGTGGAGCACGCTTTCGGTCATGCGGTCGTGCAGCACGTCGGCCACGGCCTGCAGTTGCTCGGGCGTGAGGGCCGCGGAGCCCAGCACCCCCAGCAGGGGCTTTTTCAGTTGCAGGGAGAACTGGGTGAGCCGTTCGACCCGGCGCACCACCAGACCGCAGTTGTGCGCAATGTCGGTGGCCTTGGACGCCCAGGGCGACACCGTGCCCACGCGGGGCGACACCCACAGCTGCGCCACCTCGCCGGTCACGTCCTGCGCGGGCTCGCCATAGGTCATCAGCTCTTGCAGGCGTTGCAGGGTGGGCGCGTCGGGGGCCGATTCAAAGCCTGCCAGATGCACAAAACGGGCACTGAGGCCCGTGATGCGATCACACACCGCCTGCAAACGCGGCAGCAGCTGTTGGGTTTTGAAGGGGCTCAGGGCGTTGCCGCCCAGGAAGGTGTGCAGGTGCAGGGTCACGGTGGTGAACGGGTGAGCAGCGTGGCAGCCGGGAGGGCCAAGGGGAACAAACACCCCGGCCTGGCGTGTGGGAAACCGGGGATTTTACCGGGGCAGCTTGCCCCCCAGAACCCCATGGAGCGCCTGCGCGAAACCCGGGGCGGCGCAGAACTCAGCTGAACCTCAGCAAGCCGTGCCATGGTGCACCCGCGACGCAAGCACTCTCCGCTTGGACACAGACCACAAAAACCTTGCAGAAAAGGGAACACCACCGTGAAAACCACCCCCTCGAACGGACTTCGTCCCAGCCTGCGGGCATTCGCAGCTGCTGTGCTGTGCATGGCCGCGAGCCTGGGCCATGCCGACGGCACCAACGACGACTACCTTCACGCCAATGGTGGCCGCCTGTATGACGCCGCAGGCCAGGAGGTGCGCCTGACCGGCATTTCATGGTTTGGCTTCGAGACCGACCTTCAGGTGTTCCACGGGCTGTGGAGTGTGAACATGCAAGGCGTGCTCAACACCATGGCCAATCGCGGCTTCAACGTGGTGCGCATTCCCCTGTCGGTGCAACTGGTCAATCAGTGGCGCAATGGCAACGGCGGCACCGCGGGCAGCATCAACTACAACGCCAACCCGGGTTTGCAGGGCATGAGCAGCCTGCAGGTGTTCGATGCGGCCATTGCCGCGGCCAAGCAGTCCGGCCTGAAAGTCATGCTGGACATGCACCGCGTCGTCAACACCCAGCAGTCCAACGGCTGGGCCGCACAGGGTTACACCACCGCCGATTTCGAAGCCTCCTGGCAATGGCTGGCCACCCGGTACAAGAACGACGACACGGTGATTGCGGTTGACTTGTTCAATGAACCGCACGGCATGCCGGGCGACCCCACCATGAGCAAGTGGGACGACTCCACCGACGCCAACAACTGGCCCTACGAAGCCGCCCGCGTCGCCAACCAGATCCTGAGCATCAACCCGAACCTGCTGATCGTGGTGGAAGGCGTTGCCGCGACGCCGAAAACCGGCTTCACCTACGCCGACCCCAACGGGGGCAACTACGACTACAACTGGTGGGGGGGCAACCTGCGCCGGGCCGCCAGCCACCCGGTCAACCTGGGCAGCGCCCAAAAGCAGCTCGCCTATTCCGCGCACGACTACGGCACCAGCGTGGCCAACCAGCCGTGGTTCTACAACGGCTTCACCGAGGCCACGCTGACGGCGGATTGCTGGCAACCCAACTGGCTGTACCTGGTCACCCAGAACCTGGCGCCGGTCATCATCGGTGAGTGGGGCGGCAAGCTGGATGGCGGCTCCAACCAGGCCTGGATGACCGCCCTGGCCAACACCATCAAGACCCATAGGCTCAACCACTTCTTCTGGGCGGTGAACCCCAACTCCGGCGACACGGGCGGCATCCTTCTGGACGACT
>DASUON010000070.1:0-4553 GCA_036276615.1 Burkholderiaceae bacterium | reverse complement strand
TGGTCCGCGGGCATGGGTTTGGCGATGAAATACCCTTGCGCCAAGTCACAGCCTGATTCCTTGAGGAAATCCCAGTCTGCTTGGTCTTCCACGCCCTCCGCCACCGATGTCATGCCCAGTTCATGGGCCAACCGAAGGCTGGCAAACACGATGGCGCGGTTGGTTTCGTGGCTGTGTGCCCCACGCACGAAACCCTGGTCGATCTTCAACTCGTCGAATGGCATGTCCCTCAGTTGCGCCAGTGAGGAATGCCCCGTTCCAAAGTCATCGATGGAGAGCCCGAAGCGGCGCAGGCGCAGCCGCATCAGGATTTCAAGGGGCGCGCGCAAATCGTGTGCCAAACGGCTTTCGGTCACCTCCAGAACAATGGCGTGCGGTGGCACACCGGCGGCCTGCACATGCCCGGTGACGATGTCGGGGAAGTCCAGCTCATGGAGGTTGTCCATGGACACGTTGATGGCAACCTTCAGCGTCAATCCCCTCTGTTGCCACTGGGTCATGTCTGACAGGGCTTGCACCAGCACCGTGTGGGTCAGCGCACGGATGAGGCCATGGGCCTCGGCCATGCCGATGAACTGGTCGGGCCACACCAGCCCATCTTGGGGGTGGCGCCAACGCACGAGGGTCTCCATGCCCTCGATCTCCCCTGTGGCCAGGCGGACCTTGGGCTGGTAGTGGGTGATCAGTTCACCGTGCTCGATCGCCTGGCGCAGCCGCCGAACGGTGTAGCGGTTGTTCGGGGGGGGCTTGGCGGTGGGCGGTGTCGGACGCCAATGGGCGACCAGCGTGGAGAGCCCCTGTTGGGACACCGGCTTGTGCAGGCTGCCCAGCACGTCGATGTGGTGCGCCTGCACCAACTTGCTGGCCGACTGCAAGACCCGCTCGTCCTCGCCACTGACCAGAATCAGGCTTCCCGTGTAGCCGTGTTCGACCAGCTTGCGGATGAACTCCACCCCGTCCATGCCGGGCATGTTCAGATCGCACAGGATGAGCGCAGGCCGACGGGAAGGGTCATCCACCTGCTGCAACGCGGACGCGCCATCCTCACACGCGGTCACGTTCTTGAACCCCGCCTGGGCCAGCAGCCGAACCAGCCACTGGCGCATGAAGGGTTCGTCATCCAAGACCATGACGTGCGCTTCGTGGGGGTCTGTCATGAACCGTCCTCCCCTGCTGGCCCAGGGAGGATCGTGGCCAGACAGGCCTCGACCGCCTGCATTTCGGCGTGCAACTGTGGGCACAAGGCGGACGTGGCATCCGCTTGTTTCGCCCCCGCATTGACCTCCATGGCCGCGCACAGCTCACCCAGGCGGAGCGCCCCCACGGAGCGGGCGGCGGACTTGAGTTTGTGGGCCGCCGCCGCGGTGCCCTCAAAGTTGCCTGCGGCGCAGGCCGCCCGGATGTCCTGCACGATGGTCAGGGCGCTGGTGCGGAACTGCGTCAGCAGGTCTGAAATCAGGTGCGGGTCGGTGCTCCCCACCAGTGTTTCCAACACCTGGACATTCAGGGGGGCGTGACCGGTTTCGGGTGGTGGGGACGGCGGTGCTTCGGGAAGCCACCGCTCCAGCAGCGCCTGCAGATCCGACAGCGGCGTGGGCTTGCTCATGTAATCGTCCATGCCGGCGGCCTTGCAGCGTTCCGCTTCGTTCTGCAGTGCATTGGCGGTCAAGGCCACGATGGGGGTGTGCTGCTCAGGGGGTTCCTCGGCCCGTATGGCGGCGGCCAATTGGTAGCCGTCCATGCCGGGCATGTGCAAGTCGGTGATCACCAGGGCGTAGTCGCCACTGCGCCAACGCAACAACCCCAACTGGCCGTCTCCCGCCAGGTCGGCGGTGATGCCCAAAATGGTCAGCTGCTGCATGACGACCTTCTGGTTGATGTCGTTGTCTTCCACCACCAGCACCAGCCGCCCGCATCGACGGGCTTCCTCGCGCGACAGAACCACGGGCGCAGGCTGGGCGACATGCCCTTGCGACACCGGGTCTTCATCCACTTGCTGCGCCCGGCCTGCCGCAATGGCCACAACCCGGAGCAACGCGCCCCGGGTCAGCACGTTGCCATTGACACAGATGCGGTCGGCGTCAAACCGCTGGGGATACCGGTTGTACCCATGGCCAATGACGATGAAACGGACATCCAGGTGGGGCCCCTTGCGGGCCGCTGAGCGCAGGTCTTGCAGCGTGGGCGGGGCATCGGCGGGGGTGTTGATGATCCATATCCAGGGTCCCGCGGCAAGGCCCTCGGCCTGCTCACCGGCCTGTGCCAGGTGGGGTGCGCGCGACACGTGGGCACCTGCGCTCACGAGGTAAGTGGCCAGGTCGTTCGACAGGGTGTCTTCGCCACCCACCACCAGGCAGGACAGCCCCTCCACCAAGGAAGGAAGCTTGGCCCCCGGGGTGCTGGCGGGACCGATCGGGAATGGCAGCTGGAGGGTGAACGTGGACCCCTTCCCCACGGTGCTGGCGACCCGAATGGTGCCCTTCATCAGCCGCGCCAGGTCGTTGGAAATGGCCAACCCGAGGCCGGTGCCTCCGAACCGCCGCGTGGTGGACACGTCTGCCTGAGCAAAGGCTTTGAAAAGATCGGCAACCGTGGACTCGTCCATGCCAATGCCGTTGTCCGTGACTTGAAACGCCACCACCACCTCGTTTTCCTGGTGGCTGACCGGGTGCACACGCACGGCCACATGGCCGGTCACGGACGTGTCGCCCGAGAACTTGATGGCGTTGTTGACCAGGTTGGTCAGAATCTGGCGAAGGCGCAAGGCGTCGCCCAGGACCACGTCGGGAATGGCCGGGTCGGTGAACAGCGTGAGCTCGACCTTGTGCTTCTCGGCCAGGCGATTGAGCATGACGCACACCTTTTCGACCACATCTGCAATGGCCATGGGTTCGTGTTCGATGTCGAGCCGACCCGCCTCAATCTTCGAGAAGTCGAGGATGTCGTCGATGATGGCCAGCAACGAATACGCGGATTCGCGGATCAGGTCCACCATGGCCACCTGGTGGGCCTTGAGGCTGGAGCGCGCCAGCACGTCGATCATGCCGATCACGCCGTTCATGGGCGTTCGGATTTCGTGGCTCATGGCGGCCAGGAAGTCCGATTTGGCCCGGGTTGCCGCATCCGCCTCGTTGCGTGCACGCTCCAGTTCGACACTGCGCTGGTGCTCTCGCTCATGGGCTTGGGCCAGACCGGCGTAGAGCCGTCCGTTTTCCAGCAGCAAGACCCCCAGCACAAAAGACGAGGCCAGGAGGCCATACACGCGCCCCCCGTAAAAACCGAGATCAAACCGCCCGCCATTGAGCACCGAAGCCAGCGCGATGTCGAAGAGCCACACCACCAGCGTCACCATCAGCCAGAGGTCCAACACACTGTGGGGGCGGTGCCGCCACATGCGCACCAGGGCCACCAAGGACAACCCCCAGGTGCAGGCTGCGACGAACACCTTGCCCGAATCGTCCTGGTTGCCCCGCATGATGACCGGCAGCACCCCGTGAGCGGCGGTGGTGAACCACGCAAAAAACACGCTCAGCGCCAGTGCGCCCAGGACGGCCATGAGAACGCCCCGCCGGGCCGACCCGGTCGGGGGTGGCAAATTGGGTCCCGACGCCAATGCATGGCTTTTCCAATGCAGATAGGCCAGGATGAAGAGGGGGAACCCCCCGTGCCAGATGAAGTACAGCCACGCCGTGGTTTGTGGCCCCGCATGGATGGCCCCCCCGGGGGCAAACAGCCCCGGGAAACTCAGGGCGTGTGCAACGGCCATGAAGGCTGAAAACAGGTAGCCGCTGGCCAGGACCAGCAAGGCCCGCGCACGCAGAAAACCGTACTGCCCCAGCAGCAGCACCGCGGTGATGAGGTCGTTGGTGACCAGTGCGGACTGGTAGATGGGAATGAAAGCCGGAACCTGCGGCAGCGCCACACGGGCAAAGGGCGCCACCGCCAGAAAAACCAGGATGGAGGCGAGCACCACCCCAGTTGCCAAGCGACGGTGCCGTGATTCGGGCGCCAGCGTGTACAAAAACGCTGGCCGATGGTCAGACGGGAAACGGTCCATGACCTGTGCACTCCTCCCTGTATTCGGTGCAGCCCCGACGCCTGCATCGACAACGTGCATTTGGCGTGAGGACTGGCGTGCAAACGTGGTCCAACGCGGTTCAGTCTAATGCCGCCAGCTTCCAAAGTGAAGCGCAGGGCCGTGACCCCTCCGCCAGGGGGGGTGTTGCATGGGGCTGGTGGCTCTCGTGCCTCAGCCAATCACTCAAAAAACAGAGCACCTTGCGCTTGTTCTGAAAGCGCTAGAGGCGTTTTTTCTTCAACATTTCCGTCGCCTTGTACCAGCTTGCCCACGCGCACGCCCAGCAGGCGCAGCGGGCGGGCCAGCGGGGCGCGCTTAAGGGCCTGGCCCGCGGCTTGGCGCAGCTCGGCGGCGGTGCGCACGGGGTGGGGCAGGGTGTGGTCGCGGGTGACGATCTTGAAGTCGGCAAACCGCAGCTTGATGCCCACCGTCTGCCCGGCGTAGCCCTTGCGGGCCAGGTCGTCGGCCACCTGTT
>DASUON010000069.1:0-5176 GCA_036276615.1 Burkholderiaceae bacterium | reverse complement strand
CTGCTGACCCGCCGCAACGACCCCGCGCCCGCGCAAACCTGGGCGCAAGACGCCGCCACGGTGCTGGCCGCCGATTGGGAAGCCGAGGCTGCACGCCGCTTGCAGCACGCGCTGAAGGCGCTGGTGCGCAAAGCCTGATCGCTAGACAAGCAGGCTGTCCAAGCACCGGGGGAGCCGGGCCTGGGTTGCCTACGAGGGATCGTTTCGCTATTAAAAAGTGAGCTTCTTGCGCTTTTTAATCAAGTGCTAGAGGCCGATTTTGTGCTCAATGTTGGAGCTTGGCCGGCGTGGCCAGCCTGCGCCTGCAGCCACTGCACACGCGGCGGCTGGGCGGTGGCATCCCAATCGCTCAAGACCTGACGCATGCGCCCCCCCGGCAAGGGGTGGGCGGCGGGCATGTGGGTGTGCCCGTGGACCAGCACCTGGGCGTGGTGGTGGGCCATCCATTGGTTCACCGTGGTGGGGTTCACGTCCACCCAGGGGGTGGTGGCTTGGGTCTTGTGCTGCTCGCTGGCGTCCCGCATGCCGCGGGCCAGGGCCAGACGCTCTGCCAGGGGGTGGGCCAGGAAGGTGTGCTGCCAGTCGGCTTGGCGCACCTGCTGGCGAAAGGCTTGGTACGGCAAGTCGTCGGTGCACAGCAGGTCGCCGTGCGACAGCAACCAGCGCTGGCCTTGCCAGTGCAGCACGGTGGGGTCGTCCAAGGCCTGAAGGCCGGTGCGGGCCAGAAAGTGGTGGCCCACCAGAAAGTCGCGGTTGCCGGGCACAAAGTACACGGGCATGCGCCGGGCGGTGGCGGCCAAGGTGTCGGCACAGCTGCGCCAGAAGGGGCCGTGCTCGGGGTCGTCCAGCACGTCGTCGCCCACCCACACCTCGAACAGGTCACCCAGGATGAACAGCGCGTCGGCCTGCAGGTGGTGCAGGGCGTGGGTCCACGCCTGGTGGGTGCGCGGGTCGGACGGCTGAAGGTGCACGTCCGACAGGAAGGCCAAGGTCCGCCAGGAGGCCCTCGCCTCCAGCACCGGGGCTGTGGGGCCGGGGCTGGGCGTCATGGCAGGGCTCAGACGGCCACGGCCTTGGTGATGACCACGTCGTCCTTGGGCACGTTTTCATGGAAACCGCTGCGGCCGGTGCGCACCTTGCGGATGGCGTCCACCACCTCGGTGCCTGCAACCACCTTGCCGAACACGGCATAACCCCAGCCGCTGGCGGTGGGGGAGGTGTGGTTCAGGAAGCCGTTGTCGGTCACGTTGATGAAGAACTGGGCTGTGGCCGAGTGCGGGTCGTTGGTCCGCGCCATGGCGATGGTGTAGTTGTCGTTCTTCAGGCCGTTGTTGGCCTCGTTCTCGATGGGCTTGTCGGTGGGCTTTTGCTTCATGCCGGGCTCGAAGCCGCCGCCCTGGATCATGAAGCCGTCCATCACGCGGTGGAAGATGGTGCCGTCGTAGTGGCCCTTGGCCACGTAGGCCAGGAAGTTGGCGGTGGACTTGGGGGCTTTTTCAGCATCCAGTTCCAGGGTGATGACGCCGTGGTCGGCGATGTGCAGTTCAACTTTGGGTTGGCTCATGTCAGTTCTCCAGAGTGGCCTTGAGGATGGTGATGGGGGTTTTGGGCACGTCCGAGGGGAACGGTCCTGACGCCCCGGTGGGGGTGGATTTGATCTTGTTGACCACGTCCATGCCGCTGACCACCTTGCCGAACACCGTGTAGCCGTACAGCTGCGTGGCGTTGAGCAGGGTGGCCCGGGGCGTGTTCTCGTACACCCGGCCCTGGTACTCGAAGCGGGGCACCGGGTCGCCGGGGGGGATGGGGGTGGGGTCGAGGAAGGCGTTGTCCTTCACGTTGATGAAGAACTGGGCGGTGGCCGATTGCGGATCGTTGGTGCGCGCCATGGCCACGGTGCCCACGGTGTTGCGCAAACCACCGCTGGCCAGGGCTTCACGCCCTTCGTGCACCACCGGGGCGCGGGTTTTCTTCTGGGTGAGGGTGGCATCGAAGCCGCCGCCCTGGACCATGAAGTTGTCGATCACGCGGTGGAACACCGTGCCGTCGTAATGCTTGTCCTTGACGTACTGGACAAAGTTGTCCACCGTCTTGGGCGCGTGCTGTGGGTACAGCTCCAGCACGATGTCCCCTGCCGAGGTGGCCAGCTTCACCCGCACGGGGGCTGGGGCATCGGCGGCCCAGGCACCCCCACTCAGGGCAATGCCGACGCCCAGGGCCAGCAGGTGGCGGCGGGTGTGCCGCCATGGGGTGAAAAACAGCGAGAAGGTCATGCAAAAGTCCTTGGGTCAGCCCACGCTTTCGTGGGTGATGCGCCAGTCATTGCCCCGGCGCACCAGTTTGAGGGTCTTGCGGCCAGACACCTGCAGTTGGTCGGCCTTGTAGTGCTGCACAAAGGTGACGGTGGCGTGGTCACCCTGGGTGCTGACCTTCAGGTTGGCCAGCTTCAGCGAGATGGACGATTTGTAGATGATGCGGTCGATGCGGTCCTTCTCCCAGGCCTTGCGCGAGGCGCCGCCCGGCGGCACAAAGCTGCTGTCATAGGCTTTGAGGTAGGCCGGCATGTTCTTCTGGCTCCAGGCCTTGGACCAGGCCATCACCGCCTGGTGCACCGCGGCGTCCTGACCCCGTGGTCCCGTGGGCGTGTCGCCCGAAGGCGTGCCGCGCGTAGCTGCGACGCTGGCCTGTGCCGAGGTTGCGTCGGGCTTGGACAGGGTGACGGTCGCTTCCAGCTTGGGCGGCTGGCGCTTGAGCTGTGCCGACGGCGTGCCCGACAGGATGCTGTCTTGCAGCAGCTTCCATTGGTCGTCCTGCTTCAACCAGTACTGGCGGCGGACCACGCCAGAGGGGCGGTCGTTCACCGTTTCTTCGAACGTGACCACCATGCCTTCATCGGGTTGGCGCGATTGCAGCAGCGAGAGTTGGGCAAACCCCAGGCGGAACGAGGGGTCCACGGCCAAGTCGGCTTCGGTGGCCTTGACGCGTTGCAGGCCCTGGGCGGGCACTTGGTAGGTTTGCGCCAGCTCCTGGTGGGTCAGACGACCGCGGTCACCCTGCCAACGTTGGAGCACGGCTTCAAATGCTTGCCGCTCGGGCACCAGGGCCGAAGGGTCGGTCCACTCCAGCTGCTCCGCAATCACCACCGGGGTGGAGCGGGGGGCCACCATGTCCAGCAGGCGTTGCATGTCGGGGTTGGCCAGCACCACACAGCCGTCCGATGCCAGCGGTGCACGCACAAACTGGTTGGGGGGCGTGCCATGCAACCAGATGCCACTGCCCGTGCGACCGCGGTGGTTGTCAAAGGCGTTGGGGTAGTTGATGGGCAGGGCCCCGGCACCGTAAAAATCGGGCAGGCTTTTGCGGTCCCGGACCGAGGTGATGTAGTAGTTGCCCAGCGGGGTGCGTCCGTCGCCTTCCACCTGTTTGCGAATGCCCGATTTGCCCACCGAGATGAAGGCATCGGCCAGCAGCTTCAGCCTTGGCGAGCCATCGTTCGCGTTGGGTCCCTGGTTTTCAAACACGTACAACCGCCCCCGGGAGGCATCGATGGCAATGGCGTGTCGCGTCTGGCTGGACACCGCCAGCAATTGCCGGGGAACGCTGCCCGGGGCGGGGCGGTTGCGCAGCGCATCCAGACGCATGCGGGACTCGGCGCGCAACGCGGCCATCTGGGCGCTGGCGCCCACCGTCAAGCCCAGGCTGTCGGGGTCGGGCGCGGGCTTGTAGCGCAACTGCAGCAGGTCCCCGTGAACCAGTTGCGCCAGTTGGAAGTTGGGGTGGTCGTGCACCAGCTTGCCCGATCGGTCCAGGGCGGTGGAGAGGTCGCCACTTTCGATCAGGGCATAAATTTCAATCAGGCGCTTTTCCGGATGTCCTTCCGGCAGGTGGCCCGATTGCAGCAGTTGGGTGGCAGAAACCGTTGCCCCTTCCGTGGGAACGGGGGCTTTGGGGTGCAACGGGGCGGTGGCAGGAGCCGTTTCCTGGACTGAGGCGAACGGTTGGGGACGCTGAGGGGCAGGGCTTGACGTCGGCTGCTGTGCTGCTTTGGGCGTGACCGATGCCAGCCACCCGCCATGCGGCTTGCCCAGCACCAACAGGGCGAATCCCAGGACAACCAACAGTCCGACGGTCAGGCCGGTCAGTGCTTTTCTGCTCAACGTCAATCCGGACAAAAGAAAAGTGACCCTGCGGGGTCACTGTGGATGGGAGGGGTGGCGAAAAACGTCATCGCCACCTGACATGCAGGACCCCGCACGGAGGTTGAGAGTTCCCGGGAAACTCAGCCGCCAGTCGATTCACGCACGATGACCCAGCGGCCATTTTCCTTGGCCATTTCCAAGGTCTTGCGGCTGTTGGACACCAGCGAACCGGCCTTGTAATGTTGGCGGAACACGGCAGTGGCCTTGGTGTCGGCCACTTTGACGTCAAAGTCGGACACCTCGACGGAGATGCTGCCCTTGGACACGATGCGGGCTTTGCGCTCTTGTTCCCAGTCTTTGCGCGAACGGCTGCCCGACGGATCAAACTTGCTGCCGTAGGCCGACAGGTAGCCGTCCATGTCCTTGGCAGACCAGGCCTTGGCCCAGGCCTTCACGGCGCCGACCACGTCTTCTGCTTCGGCGGGGGCTGTGGCCGGTTGTGCGGCCACGGGTTTGCTGGTGTTGCCGACATCGGCTGCCTTGGCAGGCACAGGCTGCACCGCGGGGGCGGGGGCTGCCGGTGCCTGGGCTTGTGGGGCAGGGGCGGGCGCCGCGGTCGGGGCGGTGGCCGGACGCACGCCCTTGGCCTCGGGGGCAAACAGGTTGCGGATCAGGGCCAGCTTGGGTGGCACCCCGGCATTGGTGCTGTCGAGTTGCAGCGCCTTGCTGTAGGCCTGACTGGCCAACTTGGCGTACACGTCGCCCAGGTTCTCGTGGGCGGTGGCGTAGCTGGGGTTGGTTCGGATGGCCATTTCCAGGGCCACCCGTGCCTTGTCAAACTGGCTTTGCGATGCGTACAGCACGGCCAGGTTGTTGTAGGGCTCGGGCAGTTCCGGGTAGTCCTCGGTCAGTTTGACGAAGGTGGTGATGGCTTCGCCGGCACGCCCGGTTTCGGTGAGGATCACACCCTTGAGGAATCGCATCTGCGGGTCGCGCGGCTTGGCGGCCAGGAACTGGTTCACACGCGTCAATGCCTC
>DASUON010000068.1:0-10545 GCA_036276615.1 Burkholderiaceae bacterium | reverse complement strand
CTCGCCTTGCCAGGCGTGCCCCTGGCTCAGTCGGGCCCACATCTCCTGGTACACCGTGGCGGGGGTCTTGCCGGATTTCAGGATGGCGGGGTTTTGTCCCAGCGCTTCTTCGAGGGTGTAGCCGGTGATGTCGAGGAAGGCGCGGTTGGCGTACTGGATGCGGGCGTGGAGGTCGGTGATGACGATGGAGTTGGAGCTTTGCTCCACGGCCAGCGACAGTTGCCGCAGCATCTGTTCGTTGTGGGCGCGTTCGATGGCCAGGCCCGCCAGTTGGGCCCCCTGTTCCAGCGCGGTGATTTCGTGCGGCAGGGGTTCACGCGGGGTGGCGCTGTACATGGCAAACGTGCCTTGCACTTGGCCCAGTGGGCCTTTGATGGGGATGGACCAGCAGGCTTGCAGGTTGTACTGCTGGGCCAGTCCGCAATAGGGCGACCACAGCTCATCACACGCGATGTTGCCGACGATCACCGTTTTCCCGTGGTAGGCCGCGGTGCCGCATGAGCCCACTTTGGGCCCAATGGGCAGGCCGTCGATGGCCTGCAGGTAACTGGCGGGCAGGCGGCTGGCGCTGGCCGGGTGCAGGGTTTGGTGGATGGGGTCCAGCTTCAAGATTGAGCCCGTCATGCCGGGCAGCAATTGTTCGTAGCCTTCGATCAACAAGGCCAGCACCTCGGCCAGGGGGGTGTTGAGCACCAGGCGTTCCAGGATGCGGCGTTCGATGTCGGCCACCAGCTCCAGTTGCTTGCGCACCGTGATGTCCACCAGCACGCTGTGCACCTGTCGGGCGTGGCCCTTGGGGTCCAGTTCCACCCAGGAGTGGTCGTCGATCCAGCGCCAGTGGCCCTCAGCGGCCGCCACCCGGTACGATTGGTTGAAGCTGTGTTCCTGCCGGGCCAGGTGCTGCAAGGCGTCGTGCATCACGCGCTGGCGGTCGTCGGGGTGGATCAGGGTTTCGTACGATTGCCGATCGGCCATCCAGCGCTGAGCTTCGTACCCCCACTGGCGAACGTTGTCGCTCACAAACACGATGGGGCTGCCCGGCTCCGGCGTCCATGACACCGCGATCACCGGAGAGCGGTTGAGGGTGTGCGACAGCTGTTCCAGCAGTGCAGCCTGCTCCTTGCGCTTCTGGATGTCCATGGTCACGCCCACGGCCCGCAGGGCCTGGCCCTCGGGCGAGCGTTGCACCACCTGGCCCCGCGTCTGCACCCAGCGCCATTGCCCGTCCAGGCCGCGAACCTGGTACTCCACGTCGATCTTGCCGTCGCCCTCGGGGCGCAGCGAATGGCGGAGCTTGGCGCTGACCTGGTCCACCTGGTCCTGGTGGATCATGGCCATGAAGCCTTCCATGGGCCGGGTGGCGGTGGTGTTGCCATCGCCGCCCATCAACCGCACCATGTGGGGGCTGTAGTCGATGCGGTCTTTGGCGGCGTCGAAATCCCAGAACCCCAGCAAGGCGGCGCTGGCGGCCAGGTCCACCCGCTCCTCGGCCATGCGGGTGCGGGACTGCAGGTGCTTCTGCTCGGCCTGCATCTGGTTTTGCCAGATCTGCAAGCCCAGGGCCGACATCAGGTCGTGCGACAGCAGCATGCCCACCAGATGGCCTTGCTCATCCTCCACCACCAGGTGCCGGATGGCCAGGGCGTGCATCTTCTGGGCGGCTTCGCTCAGCCACGCCTTGTGGTCGATGGCGTGGATGCGGGGCAGGGCCAGGGCGGACAGCGGCTGGTCCAAAAGGCCGGGCATGGGGTGGTCCAGCATCAGGCGGGGAATGTCGCGTTCGGTCAGTACCCCCAGGGCCCGTCCACCGTCCACCACCACCACGTAGTTGCCGTGGTGCGTCCTCATGGTGTCCAGCGCCACGGCAAACGGGGTGTGCGGGGACAGCACGGGCAAGTCCTGCTGCATGACGCTGGTCAGGCTGCCCATGCGCTGGAGCACGGTGGCGTCCAGGTGGTTGCGGAAATCGGTCTCGCTGGCCATGCCGACGATGGCCCCCTGGTCGTTGGTGGCCAGCAGGTGTCGAAAACCCTCCACCGACATGCGTGCCCACGCAGATTCGAACAGCATGTCCTGCGGCACGGTGTACAGCGGGCGGCTCATCACCTGGTGGGCCGGGGTGGTCATGGACCGCCCTTCGCCCAGCAGGCGCAGAAAGTCGCGCTCGGTGAGGATGCCCACGGGGGTGTCACCGTCGCGCAGCACCACGCTGGAAATCTGGGCGCGGGTCATGGCGGTGGCCACGTCAGACAAGGGCGCGGCGTGGTCCAGCCACTCGATGTGCCGGGTCATGATGTCGCTCAGCTTCAAGGGCGCTGTTCCGGTGGACGAGGAGGGTGGGGTCACGGTGTCACACGTCAGACGATGTCAAGAAGCCTGACACTGTACGGGCAGTTGGGGCGCGTGCCCCAAATGATGAGTGCACCGGGCGGGCTTCGTCCGTTTGCGGCGATGGGTCCACGGGGTACGATGGCAGCCTTGCCTCACGTTGGAGCCATGGGAACACCCACTTACACCATCAGCGACCTCGCCCGCGAGTTCGACCTCACCACCCGGGCCATCCGGTTCTACGAGGACATGGGCCTGCTCTCGCCCACCCGCACCGGGCCGGGCGGGCGGGTGCGCCAGTACAGCGCACGCGACCGCACCCGCCTCAAGCTGACCTTGCGGGCCAAACGCCTGGGGCTGTCCCTGACCGAGGCCAAGGACATCATCGACATGTACGACAGCCCGCGGGACACCGCCCCGCAGCTGGAGAAATTCCTCAAGGTGCTGGCCGAGCACCGTCGGCAGCTGGAGGAACAGATGGCCGACCTGCTGGCCAACCTTGACGAAGTCAAGCTGCACGAAAAGCAGGCCCGCGCCCTGCTGGTCAAAACCCGCAAAGACGCCGATTCCCCCGCTTGAGCCCACGCCCGTCGGTGGGCGCATGGGTTGACGCGGCCCCGTTTGGGTTGATAATTGACGTTTACGTAAACGTAAATCAAGCGTGTGGCAAACGCTGGCACCGGGGCTTCAAGAGTTTTGAGCCAAATTGGCCTCTAGCGCTTTATTCATAAGCACAGTCAGCTATTTTTTCAGGAGACAACATGACCCAGCTTCCCGGCCTCAACTTCATGCTTGGTGAAGACATTGACGCCTTGCGCGACGCCGTGCGCGACTTCTGCGCCGCCGAAATCGCCCCCCGCGCCGCCGAAATCGACCGGACCGACCAGTTCCCCATGGACCTGTGGCAGAAGATGGGCAGCCTGGGCGTGCTGGGCATCACCGTGCCCGAAGAGTTTGGCGGCGCCAACATGGGCTACCTGGCCCACATGGTGGCCATGGAGGAAATCAGCCGCGCCAGCGCCTCGGTGGGCTTGAGCTACGGCGCACACAGCAACCTGTGTGTCAACCAGATCAAGCGCAACGGCTCCCAGGCCCAGAAGGAGAAGTACCTGCCCAAGCTGATTTCCGGCGAGCACGTGGGCGCACTGGCCATGAGCGAGCCGGGCGCGGGCTCCGACGTCATCAGCATGAAGCTGAAAGCCGAGGACAAGGGCGGTTACTACCTGCTCAACGGCAGCAAGATGTGGATCACCAACGGCCCCGACGCCGACACCATGGTGGTCTACGCCAAGACCGAACCTGAAATGGGTGCCCGTGGCGTGACGGCCTTCATCGTCGAAAAAGGCATGAAGGGTTTTTCCACGGCGCAGAAGCTCGACAAGCTGGGCATGCGCGGCAGCCACACCGGCGAGATGGTGTTCCAGGACGTGGAGGTGCCCGAAGCCAACATTTTGGGCGGCCTGAACATGGGCGCCAAGGTGCTCATGAGCGGGCTGGACTACGAGCGTGCCGTGCTCGCCGCAGGACCCATTGGCATCATGCAAGCCGTCATGGACAACGTGGTGCCCTACATCCACGACCGCAAGCAGTTCGGCCAGAGCATTGGCGAGTTCCAGCTCATCCAGGGCAAGGTGGCCGACATGTACACCGTGCTGCAGGCCGGGCGCTCCTTCCTGTACACCATTGGCAAGAACCTGGACCAATTGGGCACCGAGCACGTGCGCCAGGTGCGCAAGGACTGCGCCAGCGTCATCCTGTGGTGTGCCGAGCAGGCCACCAAGATGGCCGGCGACGGCGTGCAGATTTTCGGGGGCAACGGCTACATCAACGAGTACCCGCTGGGCCGCTTGTGGCGCGACGCCAAGCTGTACGAAATTGGCGCGGGCACGTCGGAAATCCGCCGCATGCTGATTGGCCGCGAACTGTTCGCCGAAACCTGCTGATCCATCAGCCTGACGTGTTGTGGGGTTGCTGCGGTGCAGCATGCCCTCGGCCACAATGCACGGCATGAACCATCCCCTTCAAAACCTCATCGACGCCAACCGCCGCTGGGCCGCCCAGGTCGAGCTGGAGCGCCCGGGTTATTTCAAGGCTCTGGCGCAGCAGCAAAACCCCAAGTACCTGTGGATCGGCTGTTCCGACAGCCGGGTGCCTGCCAACCAGATCACCGGGTTGGAGCCGGGTGAGGTGTTCGTGCACCGCAACATCGCCAACGTGGTGGTGCACTCTGACCTGAACGCGCTGTCGGTCATCCAGTTTGCGGTGGAGTACCTCAAGGTGGAGCACATCCTGGTGGTGGGCCACTACGGCTGCGGCGGCGTGCTGGCCACGCTGCGCGGCATGCGGGTGGGGTTGGCCGACAACTGGCTGCGCCATGTGCACGACGTGAAGATGCGCCACCGCAAACGCCTGGACCACCTGCCCGTGGAGGTGCAGGAGGACGTGCTGTGTGAGATGAACGTCATCGAGCAGGTGGGCAACGTGGCCCTGACCAACGTGCTGCAAGACGCCTGGGCCCGGGGTCAGAAGGTGTCGGTGCACGGCTGGTGTTACGGTCTGAAAGACGGCCTGGTGAAGGACATGGGGGTGTCCATGTCCGGCCCGCACGAGGTGATGGACGTGTTCCGCAAGGCCCTCAAGCGTTACCCGCGGGCGGGCATGGGCACCACGGCGTCGGGCATCCTGGTGCCTGGGGGCGGGTCGTGAAACCACCCCGGTTGGACTCGCCGGTGGCGCACGACGTCGCCAAGGCGCTGATGGACGGCTTCAACCGCCATTACCGCCTGTTCCGCGCCGAGTCCGCCCGGGCCAAGCACCGCTTCGAAACCGCTGACTGGCGCGGCCAGCAGCGGGCGCAGAAGGAGCGCATCGAGTTCTACGACCTGCGCGTCAAGGAATGCTCCAAGCGGCTGGAGAGCGAGTTTGCCGCCTCCCAACAGCCCATGGACGTGTGGCACCAGGTCAAGCTGCTGTACGTGGGCATGCTGATCGACCACAAGCAGCCCGAGCTGGCCGAGTCGTTCTTCAACTCGGTGACCACCAAGATCCTGCACCGCACCTATTTCCAGAACGACTTCATCTTCGTGCGCCCCGCGGCCAGCACCGAGTACATCGAGAACCAGGACCCGGCGCACAAACCCACCTACCGCTCGTACTACCCCAAGGCGGGCGCGGTGCTGGAGGACATCCGGCGCATGGTGCGCGACTTTGCGCTGCACCTGCCGTTCGAAGATTTCGACCGTGACACCCGCTGGGTGCACGAGCGCCTGCAGCCCCTGTACGAACACCGGCGGCTGCGGGCCAATTTCCAGATCCAGGTGCTCTCCAGCCTGTTCTACCGCAACAAGGGCGCCTATGTGGTGGGCAAGCTCATCAACGGTTTTCAGGAGCTGCCGTTTGCACTCCCCATCCTGCACAACGCGCAGGGGCGGCTGGTGATCGACGCGCTGCTGCACGGCGAGGACGACCTGCTCATGCTGTTCAGCTTTGCGCGGGCCTACTTCATGGTGGACATGGAGGTGCCCAGCGCCTACGTGCAGTTTCTGCGCAGCCTCATGCCGCGCAAGCCCCGGGCCGAGTTCTACAACGCCCTGGGCCTGGCCAAGCAGGGCAAGACGCTGTTCTACCGCGACTTCTTGTTCCACATGCGGCACAGCACCGACGCGTTTCGCACCGCGCCGGGCATCAAGGGCATGGTCATGCTGGTGTTCGATCTGCCCAGTTTTCCGTTCGTCTTCAAGGTCATCAAGGACTATTACCCGCACCAGAAGGACACCACCCGCGAGCAGATCCGGGGCAAGTACCTGCTGGTCAAGCAGCACGACCGGGTGGGGCGCATGGCCGACACGCTGGAGTTCTCCAACGTGGCCTTTCCACTGGCGCGGTTCGAGCCCGAGCTGGTGGCCGAGTTGCAGAAGTTCGCACCCAGCCAGCTGGAAATTTCCGACCGTGATGGCGACGGTCAAGTGGAACTCATCCTCAAACACGTGTACATCGAGCGGCGCATGATCCCGCTCAACCTCTACCTGCAAGAGGCGTTTGACGTGCTGGCCCCCAACAGCGGGGCCGACGACACCGCGCTGCGCAAGGCCACCGAGCAGCTCACCCGGGCCGTGGTCGAGTACGGCAACGCCATCAAGGACCTGGTGGCGGCCAACATCTTCCCGGGCGACATGCTGTGGAAGAACTTCGGCATCACCCGCCACGGCAAGGTGGTGTTCTACGACTACGACGAAATCGAATACGTCACCGACTGCCACTTTCGCCGCGTGCCCCCGCCCCGCAACGAGGAGGACGAACTGTCCGGCGAAGTCTGGTACCCGGTGGCCCGGAACGATGTGTTTCCCGAAACCTTTGGCCCCTTCCTGCTGGGCAACCCGCTGGTGCGCCAGGTGTTCATGGCCCACCATGCCGACTTGCTGGACGCCGAGTTCTGGCAAAGCCATCAGGCCCGCATCCGCGAGGGGCATGTGCACGACGTGTTCCCCTACGAGCAGGACAAGCGGTTCCGCCCCAGCGCCCACCACGCGGCCTCGCCCTGGTCCATCTGAAGGGGCGGTGATTGATATTGTTTTTGTAGCTGCTTACGCTTTCATATAAAGCGCTAGGTGCCATTTTCATGTGTAAAACAGGAGAAGCCATGTCCCTCAACCCTGATGCCATCGTCATCGTCGGCGCCGCTCGCACCCCCATGGGGGCCTTCCAGAGCGACTTCGCCTCGCTGGCCGCCCATGATTTGGGCGGCGTGGCCATCCAAGCCGCCGTCGCGCGGGCGGGCATTGCGCCCGAATTGGTGACCGAGGTGCTGTTCGGCAACTGCCTCATGGCCGGTCAAGGCCAAGCGCCCGCCCGCCAGGCCGCGTTCAAGGGTGGTCTGCCCCAAAGCGCCGGCGCGGTGACGCTTTCCAAGATGTGCGGCTCCGCCATGCGTGCCGCCATGTTTGCGCACGACATGCTGCTGGCCGGCAGCCACGAGGTGCTGGTGGCCGGGGGCATGGAGAGCATGACCAACGCGCCCTACCTCATGCTCAAAGGCCGGGGCGGCTACCGCATCGGCCACGACCGCATTTACGACCACATGATGCTCGACGGCCTGGAAGACGCCTACCAACCCGGTCGCAGCATGGGCACCTTTGGTGAAGACTGCGCCGCCAAGTACAGCTTCACCCGCGAACAACAAGACGCCTTTGCCACCGCCAGCGTGCAGCGCGCCAAGGCCGCCACCGAAAGCGGTGCGTTTGCCGCCGAAATCGCCCCCGTGACCGTCAAGGGCCGCGGCGGCGACGTGGTGGTGTCCATCGACGAAGGCCCGGGCAAGGTCAAGCTGGACAAGATCCCCACCCTCAAACCCGCGTTCAAGAAAGACGGCACCATCACCGCCGCCAGCAGCTCCAGCATCAACGACGGGGCCGCCGCGCTGGTGATGCTGAAGGCCAGCACCGCTGCGAAGCTGGGCTGCACGCCCCTGGCCCGCATCGTGTCGCACGCCACCCACGCCCAGGCACCGGAATGGTTCTCCACCGCCCCGGTGGGTGCTTCGCAAAAGGCGCTGGCCAAGGCCGGTTGGGCGGTGGGGGAGGTGGACCTGTGGGAAATCAACGAGGCTTTTGCCGTGGTGCCCATGGCCCTGATGGCCGAGCTGAACGTGCCGCACGACAAGGTCAACGTCAACGGCGGGGCCTGTGCGCTGGGCCACCCCATCGGGGCCAGCGGGGCACGCATCATGGTCACCCTCATCCACGCCCTCAAGGCCCGTGGCCTGAAGAAAGGCCTGGCCACCCTGTGCATCGGCGGCGGTGAAGCCACCGCCGTGGCGCTGGAAGTGCTCTGACCCGCAGAAAGCCCCCCCATGTTGTTGACCGAAGACCAAACCATGGTGCGCGACGCCGTTCGCGCCTTTGTGCAGGAACAAATCTGGCCCCACGCCCCGGCGTGGGACAAGGCGCACACCTTCCCCCACGACGTGCACAAAGGCCTGGCGGAGCTGGGCTGTTACGGCATCTGCGTGCCCGAGGAACTGGGCGGGGCGGGCCTCAATTACCAGACGCTGGCGCTGGTGTTGGAGGAAATTGCCGCGGGCGATGGCGGCGTGAGCACCACCATCAGCGTGACCAACTGTCCGGTCAACGCCATCCTCATGAAGTACGGCAACGCCGCCCAGCAAGACCAGTGGCTGCGCCCGCTGGCCGTGGGCGACATGCTGGGCGCGTTCTGCCTGACCGAGCCGCACGTGGGCTCTGACGCTTCAGCCCTGCGGACCACCGCTGTGCGGGTGGCCGCTTCCGGTGACGGGACCACCGCGGCGAAGGATGGCGACCACTACGTGCTCAACGGCGTCAAGCAGTTCATCACCAGCGGCAAACATGCCGACCTGGCCATCGTCATCGCCGTGACCGACAAGGCCGTGGGCAAACGCGGCATGAGCGCTTTCATCGTGCCCACGGCCACGCCGGGTTACGTGGTGGCTCGCCTGGAGGACAAGCTGGGCCAGCACAGCAGCGACACCGCGCAGATCAACTTCGAAAACTGCCGCATCCCCGCCGCCAACCTCATTGGCGCGGAGGGCGAGGGTTACAAGATCGCCCTCAGTGCCCTGGAGGGCGGGCGCATCGGCATTGCCGCGCAAAGCATCGGCATGGCGCGCAGTGCGTTTGAATGTGCGCTGAGGTATTCGAAAGAGCGCGAGAGCTTCGGCCAACCCATCTTCAACCACCAGGCGGTGGGTTTCAAACTGGCCGACATGGCCACGCAGATCGAGGCGGCCCGCTCGCTCACCCACCACGCCGCCGCCTTGCGCGACGCCGGGCAGCCCTGCCTGAAAGAGGCGGCCATGGCCAAGCTGTTCGCCAGCGAAATGGCCGAGCGGGTGTGCAGCGACGCCATCCAGATCCACGGCGGCTACGACTACGTGAGCGACTTTCCGGTGGAGCGCATCTACCGCGACGTGCGGGTGTGTCAGATTTACGAAGGCACTTCTGACGTGCAAAAAATCCTCATCCAGCGTGCGCTGGCGCTGGCATGAGCGTGCAGCCTCCGGCTGACGACGGCCCCTGCCCCTGTGGCCGTCAGCTCAAGGGCAAGGCGCTGCGGTTGTCGGACTGCTGCGGACCTTACCTGGGCCAGCCGCAGCACATCCCCGACGCCGAGGCGCTGATGCGCTCCCGCTACACCGCCTTTGTGCGGGGCGATGTGGCGCACCTGCGGCTCACCTGGCACGCCACCACCTGCCCGACCGACCTGACGCTGGACCCCACCCAGCGCTGGCTGGGGCTGGAGGTGCGCCAGCACCGCGTGCTGGATGCCACCCATGCCGAGGTGGAGTTTGTGGCCCGCTCCCGCATCGGAGGGCGGGGCGTGCGGCTGCACGAAACCAGCCGCTTTGTGTGGGAGCAAGGCCAGTGGTGGTACGTGGACGGGGACCTGCGCTGAGGGTGCATTCCGCGTTATCCTCGCGGTCCCTGGTTTACCCCTTCACCGGAAGTTCTCAGCATGGAATGCACCGTCACCTGGACCGGACACAGTGGCACCCGCTCGGCCATGGGTTTTGTGGCCGAAACCGGCAGCGGCCACGTTTTGACCATGGACGGCGCCCCCGACGCCGCCAAGCCTGAAAACGGTGGGGCCAACCTGGCTCCCCGGCCCATGGAAACCGTGTTGGCGGGCACGGGCGGCTGCACGGCCTACGACGTGGTCCTCATCCTCAAGCGCGGGCGGCACGATGTGCGCGGCTGCAGCGTCAAGCTCACCAGCGAGCGGGCCGACACCGACCCCAAGGTGTTCACCAAGATCCACATGCAGTTCACGGTCACGGGCAAGGGCATTCCCGCTGCGGCGGTGGAGCGGGCCATTGCCATGAGCCACGATAAATACTGCTCGGCCAGCATCATGCTGGGCAAAACGGCCACCATCACCACCGGTTTTGACCTGATCGAGGGCTGAGCCGCCCTCAAATCCGGTGAGCCACGGTGGTCATCACCTGGGCCGCACCTTTCATCAGCCATTTCACCGGCAGGGGCACTTCCGCAGCCCCTGCCTGTTGTGCTTGGCGGGCGTGGCGGATTTCGTCGTCCCGCATCCGGGTCACCACCGCGCGCGAGGCGTGGTCTTGTGCGGGCAGCTTCTGCAAGTGGCTGTCCAGGTGTGCTTCCACCTGGCGCTCGGTTTCCACCACAAACCCCAGGCTGGCCGCAGTGCCCACCCGGCTCGCCAACAGCCCGA
>DASUON010000067.1:0-21626 GCA_036276615.1 Burkholderiaceae bacterium | reverse complement strand
CAGCTACACCAAGAGCACCGACATCCTGGAGGTGTGGTTCGACTCCGGCACCACCCACACCACGGTGCTCAAGGGCAGCCATGGCCAACGCCGCGCCGACGGCAGCCTGGCCCACGCCCACGACGAGGGCTGCGAGGCCGACCTGTACCTGGAAGGCCACGACCAGCACCGCGGCTGGTTCCACAGCTCGCTGCTGACCGCCTGCGCCATGTATGGCCGCGCCCCGTACAAGGGCCTGCTGACCCACGGCTTCACCGTGGACGGCCAGGGCCGCAAGATGAGCAAGAGCGTGGGCAACGTGGTGGCCCCGCAGGAAATCAGCAACAAGATGGGGGCGGAAATCATCCGCCTGTGGGTGGCCGCCACCGATTATTCGGGCGACCTGGGCATTGACGACAAGATCCTGGCCCGCGTGGTGGACGCCTACCGCCGCATCCGCAACACGCTGCGCTTTTTGCTGGCCAACATTTCCGACTTCAACCCCGCCACCGACGCGGTGCCCGACGCCGAGCTGCTGGAAATCGACCGCTTTGCGCTGGCCCGTGCCGCGCAGCTGCAAGCCGACATCCTGGCGCACTACGAGAAGTACGAGTTCCACCCCGTGGTGGCCAAGCTGCAGGTGTACTGCTCGGAAGACCTGGGCGCCTTCTACCTGGACGTACTGAAGGACCGCCTGTACACCACCGCGCCCCAGAGCCTGGCACGCCGCAGCGCCCAGACCGCGCTGCACCGCATCACCCACGCCATGGTGCGCTGGATGGCCCCGTTCCTGAGCTTCACCGCCGAAGAAGCCTGGGGCTTCATGGCCCAGGCCGGGCAGCCGCACAGCGAGTCCATCTTCATCGAGACCTACACCGCGTGGCCCGAGCCCACCGCCGCCAGCGAGGCCTTGCTGGACAAGTGGCAGCGCATCCGCACCCTGCGCGACGCCGTCAACAAGGAGATTGAAGCCGTTCGCACCACGGGTGCCGTGGGCTCCTCGCTGCAAGCCCATGTGACGCTGACGGTGCCGGGCGACGACCACGCCCTGCTGGCCAGCCTGGGTGACGACCTGAAGTTCGTGTTCATCGTGTCCACTATTGAATTGGTAGCTGGTGACGCTTTATCCATCAGCGTGGAAGCCTCAAAACACCAAAAATGCGAACGCTGCTGGCACTACCGGGACGACGTGGGCCACGACGCCGCCCACCCCGGCCTGTGTGGCCGCTGCACCAGCAACCTGCACGGCGCGGGTGAAACCCGGGTCCACGCCTGATGGCCACGCGCAAACCCGGTGCCGCCAGTGGCCGCAGTGCGGGCAAACCCTCGGCGGGCGGCAGCCGCCCCGCCGACGGTGGGGCGCTGCTGTGGCCGTGGCTGATCTGGTCGGCCATCGTCATCGTGCTCGACCAGTTCACCAAGACGCTGATCGTGGGTTATTACCAGCTGGGTGACAGCACGGTGGTCACCCCGTTCTTCAACATCGTGCGGGCCCACAACATGGGGGCGGCGTTTTCCTTCCTGCACGACGCCGGGGGCTGGCAGCGCTGGGCCTTCACCGCCGTGGGTGTGCTGGCCGCGGGCTTCATGCTGTGGATGCTGAAAAGCCACCCCGGCCAGCGCCTGTTTGCCTTTGCCATCAGCAGCCTGCTGGGCGGGGCGCTGGGCAACGTGATCGACCGGGTGATGCACGGCTACGTGGTGGACTTTCTGGACTTCCACTGGCGCTGGCTGGAACCGCTGTTCCACGGCGGCCATTTCCCGGCGTTCAACCTGGCCGATTCGGCCATCACCCTGGGGGCCGCATGTTTGATCCTGGACGAAATCTTGAGGGTGCGCCGCGGCTGAATCGTCGGCTGAGCGCCCTGTGCATGGGCCTGGGGGTTTTGACCGCCCCGGCATGGGCCGCCTCCCCCGCCACACAGGCACCGGTCCCGTCGGTCGTCTGCCATGTGGACTACGGCGGCGAGGTGCGGCACATCGCCGCCCCCGCGGTCGATTCGCCCTACACCGTGGCCCCGGTGGAGGTGGGCTCGTACTTCCTGTTCCGCGTGGTCAACGAAACGCAGCCCGCGGACCTGGCCAGCGTCAAGGTGTATGTGCTGGCCAACCACGACACCGGGCCGGTGCCCATCCACCAGGCGCAATTCGCCCCCTCCGCACCGCAGCCCCTTTCAACCGGTTCGCCCGCTTCACGCCGCCCCCGGCCTGCGGGCAAAACGGCTTCCTCCCACGGCTTCACCGGCCTGCACCGGGTGTACGAGCCGCTGCGCGACGGCGAGCTGACGTATTGGTGTGAACACACCCGCGCCACCCTCGCGGCCCCCGCCCCCGCCCCCAAAAAATCAAATTTGATAGCACCTCACGCTTTATATGAAAGCGCTAGAGCACAAAAAGACACTCAAACGGTGAGCCTGCTGTTCGCGGGGGACCTGATGCTGGACGACGGTCCGGGCCGGGTGATTGCCCAGGGCGGGGACCCGCTGGCCGATTTCGACGGCGTGCTGCGCTCGGTGGACCACCGCATCGGCAACCTGGAGGTGCCGGTGGCCACCGTGGGCCAGCCCACCGCCAGCAAGATCTACAACTTCCGCGCCGACCCGCGCACGCTGAAGGTGCTGCAAGGCCGCTTCGATGCACTGTCGGTGGCCAACAACCACTCGGGCGACTACGGCCCCGCCGCCTTCCTGGAAACCCTGCAGCATGTGGCGCAGGCGGGCATCGCGTCCTTTGGCGGGGGGCGCAACCTGGTCGAAGCCCACCGCCCGCACTGGGTGGAGCGCAACGGCATTCGCATTGCGGTGCTGGGCTACAACGAGTTCAAGCCCCGCTCGTTCGAGGCCGGGGCCACCACCCCTGGCATAGCCTGGAGCGAGGACAGCCAGGTGGTGGCCGACATCCGCGCCGCCCGCGCCGCGGGGGCCGACCTGGTGATTCCCTTCATGCACTGGGGCTGGGAACGCGAACGCCAACCCTCTGAACGCCAGCGCCAGCTGGCCCGCACCCTGATCGACGCCGGGGCCGACGTGGTGGTGGGTGGCCACCCACACGTCACCCAGGGCGTGGACGCCTACAAGGGCAAGCTCATCGTCTACAGCCTGGGCAACTTCGTGTTCGACAGTTTTGACGACGTGCCCGGCGGCACCACCGGGTGGTTGCTGCGCCTGACGCTGGACCGCCGCGGCCTGGTCCGTTGGGACACGGTGGTGGCCGAAATGGACGTCGACGGCGTGCCCCACCGCCAGCCCGGGCTGCGCTCGCCCTGTGGCAGCGTGGTGAAACACCGCGTGACGTTGGAGGAATGCGTCAACCCCTGAGCACTGGGTCACGGTCCGTGAAACCACGGATGCGACGCAGCCCTCTAACCTTGATACTCGCCTTAAAGTATCATGAACAAACGTTTTCCCTGTCCAATATTCCGCGTTCCGCCGTGAACCTCATCCGCAACAATTCCCTGGCCTGGTTGCTCGGGCTGTCATGTGCCGTGGCGTCGGCACAAACCGACGATGCGCCTCCCCGTGTGCGCCTGAACGGCTTTGCCACCGTGGGCGTGGTGGAGGGCAGCTCCAATTTCGACGGCATTTTTGTGCGTGATGTGGCCCAGGTGGCCGACCGCGCAGGCCTGCAAACCAAGCCCGACAGTCGCCTGGGCCTGCAGGCCAACGTCAACGTCAACAGCGAACTGGAACTGGTCGGTCAGGTGGTGGCGCGCCCTCGCTCCCCAGGGGCCAAGCGCACCGACGCCGTGGAATGGGCCTTTGTGTCTTACCGCCCCACCAACGACATCAACATCCGGGCAGGGCGAACAGGGGTGGACCTGTTCCTCATGTCTGACCACCGCAACGTGGGTTATGCCTACCTGACAGCCCGTCCGCCGGTGGATTTTTATGGGGTGCTGTCGCTCACCAGCCTGGATGGCGTGGACATCACCAAAAGCTGGCAGACCGACGACGCCCTGTGGAAGCTGAAGGGCTTCACAGGCAACACGGCCTACGACATCAACCGCAACCGGGGCCAAGTCCGCCACATGACCGGCGTGGTGCTGTCCCGTGAAACCGAGGGACTGACCCTGCGCGGCACCTACGCCCGCGCCAAGCTCAACCTGACCTCGTTCACCGACGTGGAAATGGCCCGCCAGGGCCTGGAATCCCTCAGCAGAATCCCCATCCCCACGGTGGCGGCAAGGGCCGCCCAGCTGGCCACCGAACTCGATTTTCGCAACATCCCGGGCGTGTATTCGTCACTGGGCCTGTCCTATGACCGCGACAACTGGGTGGCCACGGCCGAGCTGATGCGGGTCAGCGCAGCGTCGTCGGTCACCTCGGGAACGGGGGCCTATGTGGTGGTGGGCCGCCGATTGGGCAACTTCACCCCTTACGTGGGCTACAGCCGTGCCCGCCTGGGCAAGGGCATCGTCGCCGACCCCCAATGGGGTCAGGCCCTGGCCCCGCTCACCGGATTGCTGGGCCCCTCGGTGGTGCAACAGGCGGCCATGCTGGGCACAGCCGCCGCCGACGCCATCAACAACGCCCGCGTCGATCAGCACACCCAGACCTTGGGCGTGCGCTGGGACTTCAGCCCGCAAGGCGCACTGAAATTCCAGCATGACCTGGTGCATGTGGCCAACAAAGGCAACGGCATGTGGCGCGGACAAAACACCGGGGGCCATGCCCGGGTGACGTCTGTGGTGCTGGAACTGCTGTTCTGAGGAGGCGAGACCATGAAACGTGTCGCACTTCCCCTGCTCACCCTGTGCCTGTGGGTCGCCCTGCCTGCACAAGCCGACATCTATGTGGTGGCGTCTGCACAAAGCCCACTCAAGGCCGGATCGGTCAAAGACATCCAGGCCCTGTTCATGGGACGCACACGCACCTTGGGTGACGAAAACACCGTGGCCCAACCCGTGGACCTGCCGCGCGACAACGAGTTGCGCAACCAGTTCTACAAGCTGATCACGGGCTGGAGCCCCGCGCAGGTCAACAGCTACTGGGCGCGGCTGCTGTTCACCGGCCAGGTGACGCCGCCCCTGCCCTTGCCCACCGAGACCGCCGTGGTGGCCCACCTGAGCCGCAACCCCAAGTCCGTGGGTTACTTGCCACAGCCCCCCGTGGATGGCAAGCTGAAGGTGCTGCTGGTGCTGCGCGCCGATGCAGAACCTGACGACCCCCGCCGTGGCCCCTAACAGCCTGCAAATCCGGTTCATCCGCGCGCTGCTGGTGGCCGCGGGGGTGTTTGCGCTGGTGGCGGCCAGCCTGAGCTACCTGTTCAGCTACGAACGCGCCATTCGACAAGGGGAAGAGTCCTTGCAAAGCCTGTTGACGGCGGTGGAACGCACCGCCGTCATCGGGGCCTACGCGTCCGACAAGGTGCTGTTGAAAGAGGTGGCTGACGGCTTGGTGATGAACCACCTGGTGGACGAAGTCCGGGTGCTCGACGCCGCTGGGCAGGTGTTGCTGGTGGCCACGCACCCCCAGGTGTCCCCTGCCCCACGCCCCAGCACCGACACGTCGGTGCGGGCGGTGCGGACCTTGATGTCCCCGTTCGAATCAAGTGAGCAGGTGGGCAGCCTGGAAATCCGGGCCAACATGGCCAAACTCAAGGAAAACGCCCGAACCGAGGCCGTGATTTCCGCATTGCTGATGCTGACCCAGGCCGTGGCCGTGGCGGCGGTGGTGTACTTGGTGGCCGCCAAGGTGGTGTCCAACCCCATCCTGAACATGGCCACCTCGTTGCGGGCCATGCAACCCGGCACCGCGCAGCGGGTGCCGCTGCCCCCCGAACACCAGAGCGACGAAATTGGCAGCCTCATCGTCAGTGCCAACCAGCTGTTGCAAGCCAACGAAGATGCACTGCTGCGCGAACGCCAGTTGCGCGAAGAAGTGGCCAGCATGGAGGCCCTGTACCGGGCCATTTTCGACGCCAGCAGCGCCGGCATTTTTGTGCTGGGGTTGGACCGGCGGCTCATCAACAGCAACCCCACGGCCTTGCAGGTGGCGGGTCTGGCTGAACACCCCATGGACGAGTTGCGGCAGGTGGATTTCATTGCCGCCACGTTTGCCACGCCTGAGGCGGTGCACGAGATGATCGAACGGGCCTCGGCCACCGGCCAGACCCTGACCGCCGACCTGGAGCTGCGCCAACCCCACCGCTTGGCCCGCTGGGTGCACTGCCTGATTTCCGTCCAACGGGGCACGAGGAGCCCGGCAGGTGCGCCAGGCACGCAAGGCACCCAACCCACCGAACGCATCGAAGGGGTGATGTACGACATCACCGACCGTCGCCAAGCCGAACGCGCAGCACTGCACCTGGCGTCTCACGACCTGCTGACGGGCCTGAAGAACCGCTCAGGGGCCGATGCAGCCATCGACCGCATGCTGACCGAGGCCCGAGCCAGCCAGACCGCCGTGGCCCTGCTCTACATGGATTTGGATGGGTTCAAACAGGTCAACGACCTCCACGGGCACAAGGCCGGTGATGCGGTGCTGGCCGAATGCGCCCGCCGCATGAAAACCCAGGTGCGCCGGGCGTCCGACCTGTGCGCCCGCATCGGGGGGGACGAATTTGTGGTGGCCCTGCACCACACGGGACCGGACAGCCCCATCCTGTGCCGCATCGCCCAAGGGCTGCTGGCGCAATTCCAGGACCCATTTGAACTGGACGACGGCAGCCGGTTGCACGTCGGTCTGAGCATCGGCGTGGCCTGCTTCCCGCTGCATGGCCAGCAGCGCAAGCAACTGCTGCACATGGCCGACATGGCGTTGTACGAGGTCAAACGCACCGGCAAGCACTGCGTGGCCATGAGCTACGCGGCCGACCTGGTCATCCAGGCGGCGGCAATGCCAGGACCTGCGCCAACACCCAGTGGGCCTCCGGTGTGAACCGCCTCTGGGCCAGGGCTTCGGCCACCTGCGCGGGCGTCCAGGCCTCGAAATGATCCACCTCGCCGTCCTGGTTGACTGGCGTTTGGTCGGCAGGCACGGTCACGGTGAACCAGTGGGTGTCTTCCACCAGGTAACCGGCGTGGTCGCCGTCGGGCACGGGCCGCGTGGCGGTGAAGCTGCCGCCGTGCTGCAAGCCAGGCAGGGTGTGGAGGTGCAGGCCCGCCTCCTCCCAGGTCTCGCGCTCCAGGGTGAGGTCCAGCGTTTCCCCGGCTGACACGGTGCCCCCCATCAGGGTGTCCCACAAGCCGGGGTCGTTGGGCTTTTGCCAGGACCGCTGCTGCACCCAGAGGCATCCGTCGGGCCGCCAGCCCACCAGGTGCACCGCCTGCGTGCGAAAGCCCAGCACCCGGACGGCCCCGCGCTCCACCTCGGCCCAGGCACGCCCTTGGGCGTCGAACACCGGCAGGCGCTCGTGACGCCAGGGGCCACAACAGCCACAGGTGCGCAGGCTTTCGGCCAGGCTCGCCAGGCTTTGATTCAAATCACCCTCTGGCGCTTTTTCCAATTCACCTTTTTGCTGCAATTTTTGAAGCAAATCAGGCCACCCGCCCGATGCCGGGGGGGTGGCCTGACGCAGGGCGGCCAGCACGCGGGGCTCCACCGAGCCCACCTCGCCACCACCCGCCCACAGCGTGAGCCGAGGGGCGCACGGGGGGCGTTGAACGTCCGCCAGCTTCACTGCGCGGTTTCAACCTTTTTCAGGTGTGCGTAGATCTGGTCCTTGAGGGCGAGCTTTTCCTTCTTCAGGTTTTCGATGTCGGTCGCCGAACCGGGTTCGATGTGCGACTCGATGTTCTTGACCTTCTGATCCAGTTCGTTGTGCTTGTCGAACAGGCGGGTGAAGTGGGCATCGTGCCCTTTGAGTTGGCTGATCAGGTCGCGGTACTCGGGGAACATGGGTGTTTTCTCCTCAGGTTGAACACATTGGAAACGTCTGTGGCTCAGGTGTACCAGAACCCCACTCCTGCGGGGTTGACGCAATCGGCATCACAGCAAGGGCGCGGGGGATGTGGGCACCAGGTCCAACGCCTCATGCCCCCCGGCACATTTGACGGTGTAGGGCGACGACGCCAGCCAGTGCAGCAGGGCGGGGTCGGACATGGGACGGGCCACCCAGAACCCCTGGATGCGGTGCACGCCCAGGCGAAGCAGGTGGTCCAGTTCCACCTGGGTTTCCACCCCTTCGGCCACCACCTGCAAGTTGAGCTGTTCGGCCAGGTCCTTGACGGTGCGCACCATCACGTCGTCACCACGGTCCAGGGGCACCACAAAGCTGCGGTCGATCTTGAGGGTCTGGAACGGCAGGGCTTGCAGGCGGTACAGCGACGAATGGCCGGTGCCAAAGTCGTCCAGCATGAATTCAAAACCCTGACGGTGCAATTCGGTCATGGCCAGGGCCAGCTCGGCGTCGGAGTGGGCCACCAGGCTTTCGGTGATTTCGAGCCGGACAGCCGAATGGGGCAAGCCGTGTGAGGCCAGCACACGCGGAATGTCCTCGACCAGGTTGAACTCCAGGAACTGCCGCAGCGAGAGGTTGACGCTGCACGGCAGGTCCACACCCCGCCGGCGCAGCCGCGCCACCATGCCACAGGCTTTGTCCAGCACCTGCATGCCCAGCTTGCCGATCAGGCCCGACTCTTCGGCAATGGGAATGAACTCGGCCGGGGACACGGCCTCGCCATCCAGCGACCAGCGGGCCAGGGCCTCGATGCTCACCACACGCTGGGCCACCATGTCCACCACCGGCTGGTAGACCACCTGGATGCCATCTTCGACCACGGCTTGCTTGAGCGCCTGTTCCAGGCGGTTGCGGCGTTGGGCCTCGGTCTTCAAGGCGTCGTTGAAGGTGGCGCAGCTGTCACGCCCCTGCTGCTTGGCCTGGTACATGGCCAGGTCGGCGTTGCGCAGCAGCTCGGCAGGGCCGGAGACCCCGTCGCAAAAGGCCAGCCCCACCGACCCGGTGGTGGCCACCTGCATGTCGTTGTGGGTGAAGGGCTGGCGCAGGTGCTCCAGGATGCGCTGGGAAAAGCCCGCCACCGCCTCACGCTGCACGTTTTGCAGCAGCACGGCAAATTCGTCGCCGCCCAGCCGCGCCACGATGTCGCCCTGGCGCACCGCCAGGGTCAGTTGTCGCGCCACATGCACCAGCAGGGCATCACCCACGTCGTGGCCAAAGCCGTCGTTGACGATCTTGAAGTTGTCCAGGTCCATGAGCATCAGGCAGCTGGTGCGGCTGCGGTGCTCAAACCCGTAGTAGGGCAGCTCGGACAACACCCGCTCCAAGCCTTGGCGGTTGAGCAGGCCGGTGAGCGGGTCGTGGGTGGCGTTGTGCTCCACCTGCCAATGCACCAGCTTGACCAGCTCGTTGAGCGAGTGCCCCAGGTTGTCGATTTCGTCGCGCCCGGAGGCGGGCCAGGAGATGGACCAGTCGCCCGTGATGCGGTACTCGTCGGCCAGGTAAGAAAACCGCATGAGGCGGCGGATCACCATGGCGTACAGCAGGCTGTACAAAACCATGCCCCCCACGCCCGCCAGCAGGGCAAAGCCCCCCACCATCCACCACATGACGCCCCGGCGCTCGTCGGCCAGGGACTCATCCACCCGCACCTGCAAGGTGGCTGGCCACGGAGAAAGAACCTGCTGACTCACCCAGTGACCCAGGCCATCCCGCTGGGTGGTCAGCAACGCACCGGCTTGCGGCAGCAGGTCGAACTTCACGCCCAGTTGAGGCTGCAAGGCGCCAATGTAGTCGGCGTCGATCAGGCGCATCATGACCAGGCAACCGCGCGAAGGCTTGTCGGCAGCGGTGTTGCGCATGGGTGACCAGGACACCATCAGGGCCTGTTCCTGCACCCAGACCAGGTCGTTCACCCGCTCCTGGCAACGGCCCAGCGCACGCTCGCCGGACACGGCATCGCGCCACGCGGGCGGCAACTCAGGCTCCAACCCCCCTGCCGTGGCGTAACGGGCCTTGAGCACCTTCCCTTGCAAGTCCATGACCTGCACCGCCTGCACCCGGATGTTGCGCATGGACGAGGCGGTGAAGTTGTCGTCCATGAAGGTGTCGGACGGCTTGCGCAAGAAGGCATAAAAGTCGTCCCAGTGAGCGTAGTCCACCAGCAGCTCGCCCAGGGTCTGGCTGTCGCGCTGGAGCACGGTGCGCACGCGCACCAAAGCGTCGTCTGCCGCGGCACGCTCGAACGAATCGAACGACCGGTTGAGCAGGTACTGCCCCAAGGTGAGCACCGCCCCCCCCACCAGCAACAGCACCACCGCCAAGCGCCCCACCAACCGCCGCCCCAGGCGGCCTTGCAGGGGCATCATCCGCACAGGGGGAGCCGCAGGGGGTTGAATCGGTTCGTGCACCGCATCCACCGCTTCGGCACGGGTGTGGTGAGGGTGATCAGGCGCATCCATGGCGCTGCCAATATAGCCCACAAGCACCGCTCGGCGTCAGGGCAACAACACGGTGCAGCCGGTGGTCTGGCGGGCTTCCAGGCTGCGGTGGGCGGCCTGCACATCGGCCAGGGCAAAACGCTGGTCGATGTGGATGTTCACCTGCCCCGACTGCACCACGGCAAACAGCTCGTCGGCCATGGCCTGGGTGCGTTCACGGCTGGTGATGTGGCTGAACAAGGTCTGGCGCGTGACGTACAACGACCCCTTGGTGCCCAGGATGCCGGGGGCAAACGGCGGCACCGGACCGGAGGCATTGCCAAAACTCACCATCAGGCCAAAGGGGCGCAGGCAGTCCAGCGAGCCGTCCCAGGTGTCCTTGCCCACCGAGTCGTACACCACCTTGACGCCTTGGCCCGCGGTGATGTCCTTGACCCGCTGGCTGAAGTTCTCCGTTCTGTAATTGATAGCAAACTCTGCCCCATTGGAAAGCGCCAGGCGGCATTTTTCATCTGAACCTGCGGTGGCAATCAGCCGCAGCCCCAGCGCCTTGGCCCATTGGCAGGCGATCAGCCCCACCCCACCCGCGGCGGCGTGGAACAGCACGAAGTCCCCGGCCTCAAGGCCCTCCACCGGCTTGCAGCGGCGCAGCAGGTACTGGGCGGTCAAGCCCTTGAGCATCATGGCCGCGCCGGTCTCGAAGGAAATGCCGTCGGGCAGGCGACACACGTTCATGGCGGGCATGACCCGGCGTTCGCAATAGCTGCCCGGCGGGTTGGCGGCATAGGCCACGCGGTCGCCCACCGTCAGGTGGGTGACGCCCTCGCCCACCGCCTCCACCGTGCCCGCACCTTCCATGCCCAGTTGCAGCGGCAGGGGCAAGGGGTACAGGCCAGTGCGCTGGTACACGTCGATGAAGTTGAGGCCGATGGCGGCGTGGGCAATGCGCACCTGCCCCGGGCCGGGTTCACCCACGGGCACGGTGACCTGTTGCATCTGCTCCGGGCCGCCGGGTTGCTGGATCTGGATGGCCAGGGTGTGTGTGAGGGTCATGTGTTGTCTCCTGAAAAAAGGCGGGTCACCAGCCCACGTAGGCCAGCATCACCTGGCCGGTGGTGGACAGGCGGGAGGTGGTCAAGGGGCTGTGGGCGGCGGCCCCCAGCAAACGGCCTTGCCCCACCTGCACCGACACCCGCCAGTGCCGGTCCACGGCCTTGGACATGCCCAGCCCCCAATGCCATTGCTCCCAGCCGCCACCGGGTTGCCACAGAGGGCGACTGGCGTTGGCCTGGGCCGCAGTCACGCCGTGAAACGTCTGCATGGCCCGGGTGTTGGCCCAGGTGGCCCCCAGGCTGGCGTCCAGCACCCAGCGGTCGGCCACCGGCTGCTGCCAGCCCACGCCCAAGGTGGCACGGCCCCCTTGCTGGTGGGCCAGGTCCTGCTGCCAACCCACGCTGGCACGCCATCGCTCGGACAAGGCATACCCCGCCGACAGGCGCATGGCCAAGGAGCGCTTCACGTCGGGCAGGCCGGCCAACAGGGGATCGTCCGCGCTGGTGCGCCCGTGCGTGAGGCGGAACCCCACGCCCAGCTTCCACCGGTTGGCGGCTTCCCACTGGGTGCTGACACCGCCCGCCACCGACCCGCCGCTGAGGCTGCGGGCCGACGAGGTGGCCAGCATCCAGCGCCCCACCCGTCCGGCCAACACGGGGCGCAAGCCCACACTGCGGTCACTGGCCCCTGCCCGGCTGGGGCTGGAGGTGATGGCCATGCCCAGCACCCAGCGGGCCCCGGCCTCGGGGTCCACCTGCAACGGCGGCAAGGCGGTGGCCTCGGCCTGTGCATCCAGGGGCTGGCCGGGCGCAAACGGCTGGGCCTGGGCCCCCAAACCCCACAGGGCCCCCAGCCCGATCAAGGCCCCACATGCGCGTCGAAAACCGTGGTTCATGGGAACCAGTATGCAACACGCTCACGCCTCTGCGGTGCATCCATTACAGTGCCCGTTCTCCTGTCATTCCCCACCTCCCCTTGCCCCCACCATGTTTCCAGGACTGACCCCCCGCAGTGCCCTGCTGCTGTCCACGGCCCCCTTGCTGTGGGCCGGCAATGCGGTGGTCGGTCGGCTGATGAGCGACCAGCTGCCGCCCATCACCTTCAACCTGATGCGCTGGCTCACCGTGCTGGTGCTGCTGTGGCCCCTGGCGTCGTGGGTGCTGCGCCGCGACAGCCCGCTGTGGACGCGGTGGCGGCGCATGGCCTTGCTGGGTTTTCTGGGCATGGGTTGTTACAACGCCCTGCAATACGTGGCGCTGAAAACCTCCACCCCGCTCAACGTGACCCTGGTGGCCTCCAGCTCGCCCATCTTCATGCTGGGGCTGGGCAGGCTGTTTTTTGGCGCAGCCATCCACCGCAGGCAATGGTGGGGCGTGCTGCTGTCCACCGCCGGGGTGCTGACGGTGCTGACCCGCGGTGAACTCTCCCAACTGGGCGCCCTGAGGCTGGTGCCCGGGGACGTGCTGATGCTGCTGGCCACCGCCACCTGGAGCTGGTACAGCTGGCTGCTGATTCGCCCCCCGGCCCAGCAGCCTGACCCCGCCGCGCTGCGCGGCAACTGGTCGGCCTGGCTGATGGCGCAGGTGCTGCCCGGGGTGTTGTGGTCCAGCCTGTTCACGGGCCTGGAATGGACGCTGATGCCCGGCCTGCACATCCAATGGGGCTGGCCCTTGGCCCTGGCGCTGGTGTACGTGGCGCTGGGCCCCTCCATCCTGGCGTACTACTGCTGGGGCAACGGTGTGGCCGCCGCTGGGCCGCAGGTGGCGGGGTTTTTCGTCAACCTCACGCCCCTGTTTGCCGCGCTGCTGTCGGCCGCGGTGCTGGGCGAATGGCCCCACCTGTACCACGGCGTGGCGTTTGCGCTCATCGTGGGCGGGATTGTGGTGTCCTCCGGTCGGCGTTGACGGGGGCGCCGACTCAGTACGTGCCCGGGTAGGCCCCACCGTCCAGCAGGATGTTCTGCCCCGTGAGGTAGCCCGCCTGCTGGCTGCACAAAAACGCGCACACCTGCCCGAACTCCTGCGCCGTGCCGTAGCGGCGGGCCGGGATCTGCGCCACCTGGGCGGCGCGCACCTGGTCGGTGGTCTGGCCCGACTTGGCCGCTGCGCCGTCGATGGTGGCCTTGAGCCGGTCGGTGTCGAACTTGCCGGGCAGCAGGTTGTTGACGGTCACGCCTTGGGCCGCGATCTGCGGGTTGCGCGCCAGCCCGGCCACAAAGCCGGTGAGCCCGCTGCGTGCGCCGTTGGACAGGCCCAGGATGTCGATGGGTGCCTTCACCGCGCTGCTGGTGATGTTGACGATGCGCCCGAACCCGCGCTGGGCCATGCCGTCGATGGTGGCCTTGATGAGCTCGATGGGCGTGAGCATGTTGGCCTCCACCGCGGCCAACCAGGTGGTGCGGTCCCACTGGCGAAAGTCGCCCGGCGGCGGCCCGCCCGCGTTGGTGACCACGATGTCAAACGCCGCGCCCGGCCCACCCGCCACCGCCAGTGCGGCCTCGCGCCCGGCGGGGGTGGTGATGTCGGCGGCCACCGTCAGGATGTGCTGATTTTCAGCATGTTTTTGGCCTCTAGCGCTTTCATTGAAAGCGCTAGCAGCTCTTATTTCAATAGCAGCCTGTTCCAGAGCCTCTGCGCCCCGGGCCACCATCACCAGGTTCACTCCCTCGGCAGCCAGGGCCTGGGCACAGCCCAGCCCCAGGCCTTTGCTGGCCCCGCAGACCAACGCCCATTTGCCCGTCAAACCCAAGTCCATGTCGTCTGTCCTTTCAGGCGGCCAAGGCCGCTTCGATGTCGGCCACCAACTTGGCCGGGGTGTCCTGGGGCGCATAGCGGCGAATCACCTGCCCGTTGCGGCCCACCAGAAATTTGGTGAAGTTCCACTTGATGCCCTCACTGCCCAGCAGCCCGGGGGCCTGCTGCTTGAGCCAGCGCCACAGGGGGTGGGCGTCGCCGCCATTGACGTTGACCTTGGCCATCATGGGAAAACTCACGCCGTAGTTGAGCTGGCAGAACTGGGCAATCTCGGCATCGCCTTTCGGGTCTTGACCGCCAAACTGGTTGCAGGGAAAACCCAGCACCGCCAGCCCCTGAGCACCATGGCTGCGGTGCAGCGCCTCCAGCCCCTCGAACTGGGGCGTGAAGCCGCAGGCGCTGGCGGTGTTGACGATCAGCATCACCTGACCGCGGTAACGGTCCAAGGACACCGGCTGACCGGTGATGTCGATGGCGGAAAAGTCGTACACGCTGGCCGGGGTGGCCGTATTTGAGCTCATGAAACAGTCTCCTGAAAGGGGAATGGCGCGATCAACGCGCCTTGGACGACGCCCGGGTGACCACCAGCACACCGGCCACCACCAGCACCGTGCCCGCAATGATCCACGCATTGAAGGGTTCACCCAGCAGCCACACGCCCATGGCAATGGTGGACATGGGGCCAATCATGCCGGTCTGGGCGGCCAGGCCAGAGCCGATGCGCTCAATGGCCATCATCACCATCAGCACCGGGGCGGCCGTGCAGGCCACGGCGTTGAGCACCGACAGCCACACCACCTCAGGCGCCACCACCGCCGCCGACAGCGGGCGCAGCAGCACAAACTGCGCCATGCACAACACACAGGCCACGGTGGTGGCCAGCCCCACCAGACGCAGAGAGCCCAGGCGCTTGACCATTTCGCCGCTGTAGACCAGGTAGATGGCGTAACTCACCGCACTGGCAAACACCAGGGCTCCGCCCAGCAAGGTGTGGGGCCCGTCAAAACGGACCTCGTGCCCGAACACCAGCAGCACCCCGCCATAACTCACCGCCATGGCCACCGCCTGCACGTGCCCGATGCGACGCCCGTACAGCCACCAGCCCAGCACCAGCACCAAGGTGGGGTTGAGGTACAGGATCAGCCGCTCCAGGCTGGCACTGATGTACTGCAAACCCCAGAAGTCCAGAAAACTGGCCAGGTAGTAGCCCGAAAACCCCAGCCCCAGCACGCCCGCCCAGTCCTTGCGCGACAGCGGGGCCTTGCCCCGGCTGGCCCACCAGGCCATGGCCGCAAACAGCGGCAGCGCAAACAGCATGCGGTACATGATGAGCGTGACCGCATCCACCCCGTGGCGGTAGGCCAGCTTGACGATGATGGCCTTGCCGCTGAAGGCGATGGAGCCTGCGGCGGCCAGCGCGAGGCCCACGGCCGTGTGAGCCGTCGCTGTGGGGTCTTTCAAAACAACCTCTCTCTCTTCTTGTGGGGTGACACCTCATCACGCAACAGTTTTTGAGGAAGTCACCCAATTCATCTTGCGTTAATCTGATTTACACTGGCCGTTCATTATTCTTGTCAATGATCTGGATCAACGATGGCCCACCATGCTCAATCCACGATTTCGCCGCATCAGACCCATGCATGGGTTCATGCATCGACCCATGGTGTGGCACAAATCGGCCTTCAGCACAGTGTGGTTCGCCTGAGATCATGGCCCACACTGTCCACCATGCCGTCGGAACTGACGCCAGACATTGCCCGGGTTTGTGCTCTGTTGGCAGTGCGCCCCACGGGCGTTCCACTGGTGCACCTGCTGTTGGGCCTGCCTCGGGACCACGTGAGTGGCATCGTCGGCATGCTGCACGAATTGGGTCACCTGACCAGCGCGGCACACGTCAGCACCAAAACATCGGTCTCTCCACAACGTCCTGACGAACTTGTCTCGCCGAACCTCGCGCGAGACACCCTGCCCCCCCCTTCCACCCTGGTGCAACGTCTGTGGCGGCGACTGTCCGCGCATTCGGGGTAACGCATGGAGTGGTCTATCTTGTTCATGGGGCCTGTGGGTGCAGGCAAGACACAAGCCATACGCACCCTGTCGGACATCGAGACCGTCGGCACCGACGTGCAAGCGTCGGACTGGGCAAGCCTGATCAAACCCCAGACCACGGTGACCATGGACGTCGGCATGTTGGAGCTGGACCAAGGTGACCGGGTTCGCTTGCTGGGAGCCCCCGGACAAGACCGCTTCGACTTCATGTGGGACATCCTGCTGAAACAGGCGCAGGCGGTGGTGGTGCTGATTGACCACAGTCGGGACAGCCGTTTGGCCGACCTGGATCATTTCATTCGGCAAATCGGCTGGCGAGTCGAAAACCGTCGCCTGCCCTTGATCATCGGCGTCACCCATGTGGACATCCAGCCCACCCGGGATTTGGAGACGTACCACCGTCGCATCTACCAGCTGTCACCGCACTACGCTTGCGGTGTGGTTCCCGTTTTCCCGGTAGACGCCCGCAATACCACCGACGTTCGTGCGCTGGTGATCAGCGTGGCGGCCATGCTGGAAATGGAGCAGCGTTTTGGTCAACGGTGAAACCGTCCCCGCCGTGCCACCGCAGCCTGTGCTCTCGCTCAACGGTGTGGGCTTGGCGTTCCATGAGCGCACCGTGCTGCGGTCGGTCAGCTTCCAGGTGCCCGCCACGGGCTGCACCGTGCTCCTGGGGCCAGCGGGCACCGGCAAATCCGCATTGCTGCGTACGCTGGCGGGCTACAACGACAACCACCCCGCGCTGCGACGTTGGGGCGACGTGCTGTACCAAGGACAAGCCCTGTCGCCTGCACACCGCCCGTCCATGGTGATGCAAAAAGCCCAGCTGATGGTGGCCAACGTGCTGGACAACCTGCAGGTGGGGCTGCCCGACCGAGCCCAATGGACGCGGGCGCAGCAGATGGAGCGCATCACCGCACACGTCAACGCCTGGGGCGAAGGCTGGGTGAGCTCGCTCTACGCCGTGCCCGTGGTCAGCTTGAGCCTGCACCAGCAACGCATCGTGGCCATCCTGCGTGAAACGCTGCGTCAGCCCGCGTTGCTGATGCTGGACGAACCCACGGCCGGATTGCCAGAGGCGGACGCGAACCGCGTGATCCAGCTGATGTCCCGCGTTGCCGAGCAACGGGCCGTGCTGGTGGTGATGCACCATTTGGCACAGGCCCGTGAACTGGCCCACCAAGTGGTGCTGCTGGCCTGTGGCAGCGTTCAGGAAGCGAGCGACGCCGCCCGCTTCTTCAGCGCGCCAAGCAGCGAAGCAGGACAGCAATTCCTTCGAACCGGCTCCTGTCCGGAAACCGCCACAGCCCGCCCATCAGCCGCCGGTGCAGGACGCTGGACAAGCTCTGCGTTGCCCCCCAGCGCGGGCCGTGGCCCCAACGGCTTCGTCTGGCTGATCCCCGGTGAACTGGCCGGTACGCCCTGGCCAGGCATCGTGAGTGATGTCACCCACGACCTGAAGGCCCTCCATGACGTGGGCATCACCCGCTTGATCAACCTCACGCCCGAACCCTTCAACGCCGCCTTGGCCAAAGGCTTTGGCATAGAGGTTTTCCAGAGCCCCATCGCCGATGGGCAAGCCCCCACCGCCACGCAGGCGGCCCTGCTGTGCACCCAGTTGGAGCAATGGATCCAAGCGGGCGAAGTCATTGCCCTGCATTGCCGTGCCGGGTTGGGCCGAACCGGCACGCTGTTGGGCGCCTTCTGGCTGTGGCGGGGCAATGGCACACGCAGCGCCGTGGAAAGCGTGGAAGTGATCCGGCGACTCAACCAAAACATGATTCAAACGATGGCGCAAGTGGAGTTTCTGCACACATTCGCCCAGCGCCTGTCGTCTGCCCCCAGCAAGCCGTTGTTGACGGCCTCCCCCAGTGACCATGGGCCATGGTCTGCCCCCTCCCCACACGAAAAGGAAAATTCCCATGAGCAAACTTGACGACAACCTGCAGCGCGCCATGACCAGCATCCCCGAATGCCTGGCTGCTGGCATGGTGGACCTGGCCTCTGGCATGGTCCTGAGCATCAAGACCGTGGACTCCCACCCCAGCCAAGTGTTTGACTTGCTGGCCGCGGCCACCTCCGACCTGTTCCAAGGCCCCAACGTGGTCGCCATTGAGCAGGTGTTCAAAAAAGCCCGCGGCCTGCCCGAAAGCCACGACCACCACTACTTTCAGGAAATCATCGTCAACAGCGAAAACCTGATCCACGTGTTCCTGCGTGGCAAACGCCAGCAGCAGGTGGTGTGTTTTGTGTGCCGCAAAGGCGCCAACCTGGGCATGGTGCTCACCAAAGCCCGTTTGGCCATGCCCGACGTGGAAGCCGCCCTCTGAACCTGGGCGCCCCCACACGCACGGCAGATCCGTGGGCTGCGTGAACCATGCACAACACAGACAAAGAACAGTTGGTCAGCCGGTTGCGGGGGGTGCTGCGCAACCTCCAAGTGACGCTGCCCGACATTGAGGCCTCTGCGGTGGTGACGGTGGACGGCATCACCATCGCATCCCAACTGACCTCTTCAGCCGACCCAGACCGGCTGGGGGCCATGTGTGCCTCGTTGCTGGCCTTGGCCGACCGGGCGGGCCGGGAGGTGAACCGGGGCCGCCTGCGCCAGCTCATCCTGGATGGCAGCAGCGGCCCCATGCTGCTCACCCATGCGGGCGATACCGCCGTGCTGGCGGTGGCTGCCGCACCGTCCATCAACCTGGGACGGCTCATCTTGGAAACGCGCAAGGTGGCCGCTGAGGTGCAGGCACAGTTGCCCCATCCGGGCTGAGCACCATGCCCATCCTGACCTACCAGAGGCACTGCGTGCCATGCCACGACGGGGAAACCGTGCTGGCCGCACTGACCCGCCACGGCCTGAACATCCCTTTCTCGTGCAAAAGCGGCGTGTGCCGTCGCTGCATGCTGCGCTGCACCGACGGCGAGGTACCGCCCGCGATGGCCACTTTCCTGCCCCCACCACTGCTGGCACAAGGGCTCGTGCTCGCTTGCCAATGCAGACCACGGCACGACCTTGCGCTGGCCCCCGTCGACAAGCCCCCCGCCAACCCAACCCCGGAACCCGGGCTGCCACAGCCCGCAGACGCCCTGCAACCCAACCCCGCGCTGTGGGCCGCGCTGGGCCATGGTCAAGCCGTGCGCACCCTGCTGGAACGGTTTTATGCCCAGGTGTATGCCGACCCGGTGCTCAGCCCCTTTTTCGGACGGGTCACGCTGGATCGGGTTATCGACAAGCAATACGCCTTCATGCGCCAGTGCATCACCGGCGAACCCGTGTACCTGGGCGAGCAACCCGACAACGCCCACCACTGGATGGTCATCTCCGAAGAGGTGTTTGATCGACGCCAGCGCCTGATGCGCCAGACCCAGCAGGCCTGCGGCTGGAGCCCCGAACAGATGCACGCCTGGGCGCAAATTGAAGAACGGTTTCGCAACCACATCGTCAAGGCCCAGCCCCGCCCCAAACGCATCGGTCACCTGAGCGTGGACACCGAGGGCCTGGACTCGGTGGTCTTGGACGTGGGCACCGTTTGTGACCATTGCGGGCAGGAAATTCCTGCGAACACCCTCGTTCAGTTCCACAAACGGCTGGGGCTGGTGGGTTGCCGCGATTGCACACCGTTCATCCATGCCGCAACCTGACCCCACCCGGGCATCACCCACGCCCAGGCCACCCTGGCGCCCCCCTGTGGCACCACGTTACCTGCACGCCTTGCCCTGTGGGGTTGTCCGATGGTTGGGGCGAAAGCCGCCTGCCGACCCGGACGGCACCACCTTGCACCGGCTGTTCACCCACATCCTGTTCGCTCCCTCCCCGGTGGCCCTGGACTTGCCCACCTGGTCCCGCACCCTGAACATGCCGCCCCCGAACCTGGCCCAAGCCTTGTTCGCGCTGAACCGTGAACACTGCGTGCAGGTGGACACCCAAGCCCAAACCCAAGCCACACCAGGCTGGCACACCCTGCAAGAGCAACTTCATGCCATGTCTATCCGGCTGGGCCGCACCCCGCTGGTGCTGGCCGACCCGGATGGGCTCTGCATCCACGCCTGCCACGCCGCCGCCGAACCAGCCCAAGCGCTGGCTGCCTCGGACGCCCCCTTGTTGCACCGCATGCCCCTGTTCATGGGCGTGCGCCCCTTTCAACTGGTCAGCCCGGCTGCACTCCCCACCACCGACCCGGGTTGGACCGACATTGCCCGCAGCTTGTGGGTCCTGACGCCGCGCTCCGCATGAACATCGAAGACGCACTCCGCCCGATCACCCTCTGCCCCGGGGTGGAAGGTGTCGTGATCGCCTCCGCAGAAGGGCTGCTGCTCGCCGCTCACGGACAACTCCAGGGTGACGAAGCAGCCGCTTGCGCTGCCCAGCTCACCATTGAAACCCAGACCACCATGGCCATCCTGGGCCACGAGCGCCCCATGGAAGCCATGCTGTGGACGGACACCCACGTGTGGTACCAAACCCGCACCCCGTCCAACCACTCTGTGCTGGCGGTGTCAGCCAGCCACGCCCACGCCGGGGCCCTGCGAATGGCCGTGCGCTCGGCGCTCCCCGCCATTCAGGACGCCATGGACCAGCTGCACACCGACCCGGCCACCCACGGGGATTGACGCCTACCAACCCGCCGCCAAGCCATCGCGACGCGGATCGCTGGCGACCATGTAGCCCTCGGTGCCCGGATCGCCCAGACGCCAGATGAACTGCCCCGCCCCAAAGTCCTGGTAGCTGTCGTGGATCACCTCCACCCGGTGGCCCAGGGCCTGCAAACCGGCCACGGTGTCGGGGTTCATGCCCGCTTCCACGTTGAGGGACAGGCCGCTGTTGAAGCGCCAGCGCGGCGCGTCACACGCCGCCTGCAGGCCCTGGCCGTGGTCCAGCAGGCGCACCAGCGTCTGCACATGGCCCTGCGGCTGCATGTTGGCCCCCATGACGCCAAAGCTCATCACCGGCTCCAGCCCGCCGGTGGCCGTGGGCCGGGTCAGGAACGCCGGGATGATGGTGTGGAAGGGCCGTTTGCCCGGGGCCACCAGGTTGGCTGGGTTGCCCGTGACCTGCCCGTCGGGCCCCATCAGACCGGCGGGCAAGGCAAAACCATGCCCCCGGTTTTGCAGGCTGATGCCGAACGTGGGCTCCACACAGCCCGAGCCAAAGCCCATGTAGTTGCTCTGGATGAAGCTGACCATCATGCCCTGCTCGTCGGCGGCGGTCAGGTAGATGGTGCCGCCACGGCGGTGGGTGTCGGCGGGGCTGCCTGCCTCGAAGGCCTGGGCCTTGCGGGGGTCGATCAGGCGGGCACGCTGGGCCAGGTAGTGCGGGTCCAGCATCTGCGCCACGCTGACGTGCATGGCGGCCGGGTCGGCCACAAAGCGGTACACGTCGGCAAAGGCGAGCTTCATGGCCTCAATTTGCACATGCTGGGCAGCCACGCTGTCCACCGGCAGGCTGGCCACG
>DASUON010000066.1:0-3936 GCA_036276615.1 Burkholderiaceae bacterium | reverse complement strand
CGGGTTGTAACGGGTGATGAGCAGGTGCTCTTTCACCGGTTCGGCCCCCTCGATGGCGCGCTTGGTCTTGCTGCCCAGCATGCCCAAAATGCGGTCGGAGTCGCGCACGCTGGACACCTCGGGGTTGGTGACCACCAAGGCCTCGTCGGCGTAGTGCATGGCCATCAGCGCACCGGTTTCGATGCCCGCGGGCGAGTCGCACACGATGTAGTCAAAGCCCATGCCCGCCAGGTCGGCCAGCACCTTTTCCACGCCCTCTTGCGTGAGGGCGTCCTTGTCGCGCGTCTGGCTGGCGGCCAGCACGAACAGGTTGTCGCACTGCTTGTCCTTGATGAGGGCCTGGTTCAGGTTGGCCTCGCCATGGATGACGTTGATCAGGTCGTACACCACGCGGCGTTCGCAACCCATGATGAGGTCGAGGTTGCGCAGGCCCACGTCAAAGTCGATGACCGCCGTCTTGAAGCCGCGCAGCGCCAAGCCCGACGCGAAACTGGCGCTGGTGGTGGTTTTGCCCACGCCGCCCTTGCCTGATGTGACCACCACGATTTTTGCCATGACTGTTTGTCCTCGTTCAATGAAGAGATGTTGGGAGAGGTGAAAGCGCTGGGACTCAGGCTTTCAGGGGGTCCATGACCAGCTTGTCGCCGTCAGGACCGCTGTGGAGTCGGATGACCGCGGCTTGGCCCGCCACGTTGGCGGGCAAGGGCACCTCACTGGTGCGGTAGACCCCGGCAATGGACACCAACTCGGCCTCCAGCGCCAGCGTGAAGATGCGGGCCGACGCATCGCCCCGCGCCCCGGCAATGGCCTTGCCACGCAACGGGGCGTACACATGGATGTTGCCATCGGCAATCACCTCGGCCCCGGGGTTGACCATGGCCAGCACCACCAGATCGCGCCCACGGGCGTACACCTGCTGGCCCGAGCGCAAGGGCTTGTCCACCACCAGCGCCCCCAGGGGTGCCGGGGCCACCGGGGTGGGCTCTGGCGTCGGTTCGGGGGCAGGGGTCTGCACGGGAGCGGGTGCGGCAGGTTCGGGCACCACAGGCTGCGTGGCGGCCTTGGCCAGCACCACGTCCTGCGCCACCACCAGCCCGGCACGCACCGCGGCCTCGGTCTGCGCCGGGCTGCCGCCGCGCACAGCCATGGGACACAGGCGCGAGCGGCGCAGCAGCGTCAACAGCTCGGCAAACGGGGGCAGGGCCGCGGGCTCGTGGGCCAGCGGAGACAGGTCGATGACCAGTGGGTCCTGGTCGAAAAACTCGGGATCGTCCCCGTACTGGGCCTGCCACTCCTGTTGGAGCACGGCCATGTCGGTGGACTTGAGCAGCAGGGACACCAGCGACAGCTGGGCACTCTTGAGCTCGAAAGAGCCCGGCTTGCCGGAGGGCGCAGCAGACTTGTTGGCGGCAGACATGCGCTGGAAAAGACCCCTGTGGAAAGGGGAAATCTTAACAGTGGCCCGCCGTGGGCACGAGGAACTCGCCCACACAGCCGTCACCGGAATTCCCACGCGATGCCGTGCAGTGAAGAATCGCCCGTTCCCCCCCCGAACGCTTGGGGCTGTGACACCGACCCAAGCCACCGAGTGACCTTCCCGTCGCTTTCGGGACAAGCGAAAGCGCTTGTTTTTGCTCAAGATTTGGGCATGAACACCCTCACCTTCATCCGGCACGGCCAGGCCTCGTTTGGCGCGGACGACTACGACCAGCTCAGCCCCCTGGGTGAACAGCAGAGCGAACAACTGGGTCGCTACCTGCGCCAGCGGGCCGATTGGCAGGGCCAGGGGTGGGATGCGGTGATCACCGGCAGCCTCAAGCGCCACCGCCAGACCTGGGAGGCGCTGGCCCGCGGCGCGGGCTGGGACCACACCCCCACGGTGCTGCCGGGCCTGGACGAATACGACAGCGACGCCCTGATCCGCGCCCTGCCCATCAGCCAGCCCATGGAAAAACCCACCACCCCTGAGGGCTACAAACAACACTTCCGGGCGCTGCGCGATGCCTTGCGCCAATGGATGGACGGCACCATCAGCCCCCGGGGCATGCCCACCTACAACGACTTTGTGGCCGGGGTCACCGGGGTGCTGGCCCATGTGCGGCAGCACCACATGGACACCCCGGGCGGGCGGGTGCTGATGGTCAGCAGCGGCGGCCCCATTTCCACGCTGGTGGGGCATTTGCTGTCCACCCCGGCGGAAACCACCATTGAAATCAACATGCAGATCCGCAACACCGCGCTGACCGAGGTCATGCTGACCCCGCGCACGGCGCGGCTGGTCAGCTTCAACGCGCTGCCGCACCTGGACGGCCCGGCGTTTGCCGACTGGGTCACCCACGCCTGAAGGCCACCCCCCTCGGGGCGGGGCGGCTCGAAGATCAGGTGGCGGCGGGGGGGTCGGCCGCGGGCGGGGCCTCGGCCTCGTGTACTTCCAGGTCGCGCCGACGCTCGGAGACCAGGCGGATGGCCTGGTCGATGGCCGCGTCCATGGCCATGTCGCTCTGGTGGCGTTCGTCCTCGGTCAGGTAGAACACCAGGTCCACGTCGTGGCGCACGTAACGGGCGGGCAGGCGGTTGAGGGCCACGCAGGCCATGTCGGCCACCATGTCGGCGGTGACTTCGGGGTCGTGGCGCACACGACGGATCACCTCGTCCAACACCAGCCGCTCGTAGTAGTTGTGGATCTGCTCGATGCTCATGATCGTCTCCGGCGAAAAGGGAAAAGTCACTCGTCCTGGATCAGGCTGGCCAGGTCGCGCTCCAGGATGTTGTGGTCACCCACGTTCAGCTCCACCAGGCGGCGCAGGTGGGTGATGCTGTCGAGGTCGATGTTGTCGCAGCGCAGGCCCACGCGCTGCCCCTCGGTGTGCATGACGGTGCACCACATGGCGATCTGGGCGTCCCCCGCCAGGCTGAGGAACAGCTGGCATTTGACGCCCTTCTGCGGGGCCACATCCTTGGCCACGTGCAACAGGGCGCCCTTGAGCGAAATGTCCACCACCTCGGACTGGAACTCGCCGTCCGGGGTGACGATGCGGGCGGGCGAACTGAACGTGGCCCGCCAAAAGAAACGACGCTTGCTGGGGATCATCGGGAGTCAAACCCTGAAAAGTGTCTGGCTGGAAACCAAAGATGGCGCTTGGCCCAGTTTACTGCGCCAAACGCGCCCACAGGCCACTGAAACGCTGGGTGGGCTGCTGCACGGCAGCCTCCAGCGCCCCAGCGGTGGCCTCGAACAGGCTGAAACGCTGCCGCGCCCGGGTGATGCCGGTGTACACCAGCTCGCGCCCCAGCGCCCCGCCCCCTGCACCCACAGGCGGCAACACCAGCGCCACATGGCCGAATTCGGAGCCCTGGCTTTTGTGCACCGTCATGGCAAAGGCCGTTTCCACATGCGCCAGACGCCCCACGGGCAGGGCACGCACGGCGTCGCCATCCAGGAAACACGCTTTCAACCGGGTGCGCCCGCGGCCCTCGCTGCCGCCATCTCTGCCCACCTCCGCGTCGGGCACGGGAAGCACCACGCCCACGTCGCCATTGGACAAGCCCAGCGCCGGGTCGTTGCGGGTGACCATGACCGGGCGGCCCGCGTACCACTCGCCCTGCGGGTTCAGCCACCCGGCCTGCGCCAGGGCGCGTTGCAGGCGGCGGTTGAGGCCCTCGGTGCCGAACTCCCCCGCGTGCACCGCGCACAACACCCGAAACCCCTCCCAGGCCCGCAGCACCGCCCGCGCCCAGGCGGTCCACGCGGAGGCCCCGGTGGCGGCGTCGGCAGGGGTGAACGCCACGGCCTCTGGCCCTTGGCGCAGCAGCGTGAGGTAGGTGTCGCCCCCCTCACCGCCCCATTGCTGCACCGCCAAGCGTTCCAGCCGCTGCAACAGCGCGGCACGTGCGTCCGCCACCCCACCACCCGAGGGCGCGGACGACGCCCGCGCC
>DASUON010000065.1:0-12821 GCA_036276615.1 Burkholderiaceae bacterium | reverse complement strand
CCACAAAAAAAGCCACCGCGTGGGTGGCTTTCCTTGAAAAGCCGTCCGGCCCGGTGGGTGACCGGTCAGACGGCGCGACTGCAGGCCCGGGTTGTCAGACCTGCACTCCCACAGGGCACATGCCCCGATCCTGTGTCTCAGGCGTTCAGCCGCTGTTGCAGCTGCGCCTTGGTCTCCTCGAGCTCTTTCGGCAAGTGATAGGCCAGCTGCGTGAACAGCTCGGTGTGCAGGCCCAGTTCCTGTTGCCAGGCGGCCTTGTCGATGCTGGTCACGCTGTTGAATTGGGCGGCGCTGAAATCCAGCCCGGTCCAGTTGATTTCGGCGTAGGTGGGGCTCACGCCAAAGATGTTTTCGCTGCCTTGGGTCTGGCCTTCCAGGCGGTCGATCATCCACTTGAGCACGCGCATGTTTTCGCCGTAGCCAGGCCACACGAACTTGCCGTCGTCACCCTTGCGGAACCAGTTGACGCAGTAGATGGCGGGCAGCTTGGCGCCATCGGCCTGCAGCTTGGCGCCCATGTTCAGCCAGTGCTGGAAGTAGTCGCTCATGTTGTAGCCGGTGAACGGCAGCATGGCGAAGGGGTCGCGGCGCACCACGCCTTGGGCGCCAAAGGCCGCGGCCGTGGTTTCAGAACCCATGGTGGCGGCCATGTACACGCCTTCGGTCCAGCTGCGTGCTTCGGTCACCAGCGGCACGGTGGTGGAGCGGCGACCACCAAAGATGAACGCGTCGATGGGCACGCCCGCGGGGTCGTCCCAGGCGGGGTCCAGGGCCGGGTTGTTGGTGCTGGCCACGGTGAAGCGGGCGTTGGGGTGGGCGGCCTTGGCGCCGGTCTCCTTGGCCAGTTCGGGCGTCCAGTCCTTGCCCTGCCAGTCGATCAGGTGGGCCGGGGTGTTGCCGCTGTCCTTTTCCATGCCTTCCCACCACACGTCGCCGTCGTCGGTCAGGGCCACGTTGGTGAAGATCACGTCCTTGTCCAGGCTGGCCATGCAGTTGGGGTTGGTCAGCGTGTTGGTGCCAGGGGCCACGCCGAAGTAACCGGCTTCGGGGTTGATGGCGTACAGGCGGGTGTTGCCCTGGGCGTCCTTGCGGGGCTTGATCCAGGCGATGTCGTCACCGATGGTGGTGACCTTCCAGCCGTTGAACGCAGCAGGCGGCACCAGCATGGAGAAATTGGTCTTGCCACAGGCGCTGGGGAAGGCGGCGGCCACGTGGTATTTCTTGCCCTCGGGGCTGGTCACGCCCAGGATCAGCATGTGCTCGGCCAGCCAGCCCTGGTCGCGGCCCATGTTGGACGCGATGCGCAGGGCGAAACACTTCTTGCCCAGCAGCGCGTTGCCGCCGTAGCCGGAGCCGTAGGACCAGATTTCGCGGGTCTCGGGGTAATGGACGATGTACTTGACCTTGGGGTTGCAAGGCCATGCGGTGTCTTGTTGACCGGCTGCCAGCGGGGCGCCCACGGTGTGCACGCAGGGCACGAACTCGCCTTCAGCGCCCAGCACGTCGAACACGGCCTTGCCCATGCGGGTCATGATCTTCATGTTCGTGGCCACATAGGGGCTGTCGGACAGCTCGATGCCGATGTGGGCAATGGGCGAACCCAGCGGGCCCATGCTGAACGGGATCACGTACATCGTGCGGCCCGCCATGCAGCCGTCAAACAGCGGTTGCAGCGTGGCGCGCATGTCCGCGGGGGCCATCCAGTTGTTGGTGGGGCCGGCGTTTTCCTTTTGTTCCGAGCAGATGTAGGTGCGGTCTTCCACGCGGGCCACGTCGGACGGGTCGGAGCAGGCCAGGAAGGAATTGGGGCGCTTGGCCGGGTTGAGCTTTTTCAGCGTGCCCGAGGCCACCATTTGTTCACACAGGCGGTCGTATTCGGCCTGGGAACCGTCGCACCAGTGCACCGCAGCGGGTTTGCACAGGGCCACCATGTCGGCCACCCAGGCGATCAACTTGGCGTTTTTGACGTAGGAAGGGGTGTTGAGGGCCAGGCCCTGCATCACGGGTGCGTTCATCGGACAACTCCAAAAGTGAAAAGCGGGATGTCGAAAAACGTCACGCACCTCGTCCTGGACGGGTTTTTCCGCAGATCGGCGGGGATGCAGAGCATGCGAGACGGTTTTCAACATCCCCTTTGCCAGCAAGACATCGGGAATCAGCGTCTCGGTCGGCGTTCGGAAGCTGCGCAAGCGGTGGACTGCGTGCAGGTGAGGCCAGTCAACGGGCGGATGGCCCGCTGGCTGACACCGGGTGTCGGCCAAGGTGGAGGATTTTAAAAAAAGTGCGCGTCAGTTACGCGCTAGTTACATGCAATAAATGCATAGCTTCATGCCATTGCCCGGGTGGTCGCGGGCATCAGGGCACAAAAAAACCGGGCGGGGCCCGGCTTTGGGTGCGTGAGGGTGGCCGACTCAGGCCATGAACACCGCAATGAAGGCCAGCAGGAATATCAAAACCCCGCCCGCCACGGGCAATACCAGGGGCATGCTGGGAACGATCGCTTCCACCACGTCTTGGTTGTGGGATTCGGCGGAATGGGTGGGATGGGCCATGGGTGCTCCTGTCAGTGTGGGTGCGAATTGTCCTTGATGAATGTCAATTCTAGGTTGGGTGACCCCGGTTTGTCTCCTGGGGGTTCTCCCGCCTGAGGTGATACCTGGACCCGAAATGCGTGCGGTATGCTGAGGCGCGGACATGCCAGCGTGGTGCCGCCATGGGCATTGCCGTCTTGATGCCAGAGCCGTTCAGGAGATTGAGAACATGCACATCCTCCAGCGTGTGGTCAACGCCGAGACCGTCACCCCCGCCGACCTCGCGTTTCTGGCCGCCGCCAAGCCCCACCTGGTGCTGGTGTTTGCGAGTCTGGAGGCCATGATGGCCCTGGACGTCGCCTTGCTGCACGACGGGGTTCCCGGTGCGCAATGGGTGGGGTGCTCCACCGCCGGGGAAATCTCCAGTCAGGGTGTGGCCGACCACTCGATGGTGCTGACGGCGCTGCACTTCGATCGACCCGACTTCCAGGTGGCCAGTGTGCCGCTGGGGGGCATGGCCGACTCATTCGCCGCGGGTGAACGCCTGGGCAGTGCCCTGGCCCACCCTGAACTGAAACATGCCCTGGTCCTGGGACAGGGTGCCCACATCAATGGCAGCGCCCTGGTGGAAGGTTTGAAGTGCACCCTGGGCCCTCAGGTGGTGCTGACAGGCGGGCTGGCGGGGGATGGCGGTCGCTTCACCGGGGCGCGGGTGCTGGGCCCTGAAGGGGTGTCGGACACGGGACTGGTGGCCATTGGGTTTCGCGGCCCGAACTGGCACATCACCCATGGGTCGTTTGGGGGGTGGCAGCGTTTTGGTCCCATCCGCAACGTGACCCATGCCGAGGGCAATGTGCTCTACGCACTGGATGGCGAACCCGCCTTGGACATCTACAAGCGGTACCTGGGGGACTACGCCGCGCAGCTGCCGGCGTCCGGGCTGCTGTTCCCGTGGTCGGTGCTGGGGGCGGATGTGAACGATCCCGGCATCACCCGCACCATCCTCGGGGTGGACGAGGCCGCGGGCAGCCTCATTCTGGCGGGTGACGTGCCCCAAGGCGGCCACCTGCAGTTGATGCATGCATCGGTGGATGTGCTGGTGGACGCCGCCGAGCGCGCTGCGCGGGTGGCCAGCCAATCGGCCAGCCCCCCGGCCGCGCAGGTGACGGGCGACACCTTGGCGGTGCTGGTGAGTTGCATCGGGCGCAAGCTGGTGATGGGCCCTCGGGTGGATGAAGAGGTGGAAGCCGTGGCGCGGGTGGCCGGACCACGGACCACCTTGGCGGGCTTCTATTCCAATGGCGAAATCAGTCCCCATGCCCCTGGTTCCGAATGCAGGCTGCACAACCAGACCATGACCATCACCTTGGTCAGTGAAGTCCAGTCGTGACCGCGGGTGGGTGACATGACCCTGTCCCGAGTCTTTCAGCGTCAGCTGATCCGGTGCGCGGGTGCATCGGACGCGGAGGCCTGGATGGCCGCGCTGGAACGACTGGCCCAGCGGACGGATCTGGACGCCGACGTGCAGGGCCTGGTGGCCGGACTGCCGATGCTGTTGAGCCAGGTCAACGACACCTACGTCCAGCACGAGCGAGACCTGTCGTTGGCCCAGCGCAGCCTGGACTTGAATGCGCAGGAACTGACCCAGGCCAACCAGCGCCTGTGGGCCGAAAGCCAGCAGGTGCAGCGCACGTTGGCCACTTTGCGCCAGACGCTGGCGGCGGTGTCCGCAGGACCTGCAAGGGAGACAGAGCCAACGGGCAACACCCGTGCCGATCTGGAAACGGTGGCCACGCAAGTGGGGCAGTTGGTCCAGCGCATGGACACGGCACGTCAAGCCTTGCGCATCAGTGAGGAACGGTTGGCGCTGGCGATTCAGGGCTCCAACGTGGGCCTGTGGGATTGGAACCTGCAATCCGACCACGTCTACTTCAGCCACGAATGGGCGGCCATCCTGGGGTACACCGCCGACGAGTTGCCACCCCATTCACAAACCCTGGTGGGCTTGCTGCACCCGGAGGACGGCAAGCGCTTCGGTGAGTGCATGGGCGCTTATTTTGAACGCCGAGAAACCGACGTGTACCGCGACGACGTGCGCGTCCGGTGCAAGGATGGGCAGTACAAGTGGATCGAGTTCAAGGGCCGGGTGGTCGAAACCTCGCCCGACGGCGAACCGTTGCGTGCCACGGGCGTGAGTCTGGACATTTCTGCCCGCAAGGCGTGGGAACTGGCCATGGCCCAGGCGCGCGAAGCCGCAGAAGCCGCCAACCGGTCCAAAGGCGACTTCCTGGCGAACATGAGCCACGAAATCCGCACGCCCATGAATGGCATCCTGGGCCTGAGCGAGTTGTGCCTGGCCACCGACCTCAACGCCGAACAGCGCGGCTACCTGGAGATGGTGCAGTCCTCGGCCCGGGCCCTGCTCACGGTCATCAACGACGTGCTGGACTTCTCCAAGATCGAGGCCAACCGCCTGGACATCGAGCACATCGTGTTCAACCTGCCACAGGTCGTCCGCCATGCCCTGGCCCCGCTGCAGCACCGGGCGAACCACACGGGGCTGACGTTGGAGAGTCGCTTGGGGCGCGGGGTGGGTGACGCCTTGCACGAATGGCGTGTGGGCGACCCCGCCCGCCTGCGCCAAGTGCTGGTCAACCTGGTGGGCAACGCCCTCAAGTTCACCGAGGTGGGCTCGGTCCTCCTCACGGTGACGGCCGTGGACCCGTCGCCGCAGGGGGCGGCGGTGTTGCGCTTTTCGGTGACAGACACCGGCATTGGCATGACGCCTGAGCAGTTGGCCTCCGTGTTCAACGCGTTTTCGCAGGCCGACACCTCCATCTCCCGCCGCTTTGGCGGCACGGGGTTGGGCCTGACCATCAGCCAACGCCTGGTGCAGCTGATGGGGGGCGAGCTGCATGCCCACAGCCAGCCCGAGCGTGGCTCCACCTTCTGGTTCGACCTGTCCCTGCCCGAGTCCGAACCGCCCGATGCCGAGGCGGGCGGCCTGCCGACCGAGTTGCCCCGGGGGCTCAAGGTGTTGGTGGCGGAAGACCATCCCGTCAACCAGGTGGTGGCGCGCAAGGTGCTGGAGCACCTGGGCCAGCAGGTGACGGTGGTGGCCAATGGGCAGCTGGCGGTGCAGGCTTGCATGCAGGAGCGTTACGACCTGGTGTTCATGGACATCCAGATGCCGGAGCTTGACGGGTTCGAGGCCACCCGCCGCATCCGGGCGCACGAGCTGGTGGACGGCGTGCGGGTGCCCATCATCGCCATGACGGCCCATGCCATGGAGGGCTACCGCGAGCGCTGTGTGGCCGGTGGCATGGACGGCTACATCACCAAGCCGGTGGACCGCAAACAGTTGGTGGCGGAAATGCTGCGCCAGTTGCGCCGGACCGGGCCGGGGTCCGTCCCGTCTCGGGTCCCTGAACCCTGATCCGGGTCAGCCCGCCGCGTGCAGCGCTTCCAACGCCTCCAGCACCTGGGGGCCATAGGCCTCGCGCTTCTTCTGTCCCACGCCGGGCACGCCTTGCAGGTCGGCCAGGGTTTGCGGCATGCGCTCGGCCAGGGCGAGCAGGGTGCTGTCGGGGAAGATCACGAACGCGGGCAGGTTGTGCTCCTTGGCCACGGCACGGCGCCAGGCTTTCAGGGTGTCGAGGGCCTGTTGCTGCACCGCCGACAGGTGGGCCGCTGCGGCCAAGCTGGACGCCTTGCGGTCCGCTGCGGATGTGTCACGGCTGCCCCGGCGGCGTGAGGTGTCACGCGGCAGGTCGGTGCGCGGGCTGCGCAGCATCACCCGCACCTCGCCCCGCAGCAGCGGGCGGGCGGCATCCGTCAGGCTGAGGGTGTTGAAGCCGTCGGACGCCACCGCCACCACCTCGCGGGCGATGAGCTGGCGCAGCAGGCTGCGCCATTGGGTTTCGGACCAATCGGCCCCGATGCCGAAGGTGCTCAAGCGGTCGTGCCCGTGCTGCTTGACCTTGTCGGTGGCCTTGCCGCGCAGGATGTCCATCAGGTGCCCGGCCCCGAAGGCCAGCCCGCTGGCCTGCTGCACGCGGTAGATGCAGCTCAGCAGCTTGCGGGCGGGCTCGGTGGCGTCGATCGTGTCGGGCGGCTGCAGGCAGTTGTCGCAATTGCCGCAGGGTTGAGAGGCCTCGCCGAAGTAGCCCAGCAGCCGCACGCGGCGGCAGTCGGTGGCTTCGGCCAGGGCCAGCAGGGCGTCGAGCTTGCCGCGCAGCACGCGCTTGAAGTCGTCGCCCGCGGGGCTTTCGTCGATCATGCGGCGCTGGTTCACCACGTCTTGAAGTCCGTAGGCCATCCAGGCGTTGGCGGCCTCGCCGTCGCGCCCGGCGCGGCCGGTTTCCTGGTAGTAGCCCTCGATGTTCTTGGGCATGTCCAGGTGGGCCACAAATCGCACGTCGGGCTTGTCGATGCCCATGCCAAACGCGATGGTGGCCACCATCACGATGCCGTCCTCGCGCAGAAACCGGTCCTGGTGCTGCTGGCGGGTGCGGGCGTCCAACCCGGCGTGGTAGGGCAGCGCGGCCAGGCCCTCGCGGGCCAGCAGTTCGGCCACCTCTTCCACGCGGCGGCGGCTTTGGCAGTAGACAATGCCAGCCTCTCCTTCGTGGTGCTGGCGGATGAAGTGCAGCAGCTGGCGGGTGGGCTCGGTCTTTTCGACGATGGTGTAGCGGATGTTGGGCCGGTCGAAGCTGCTGACAAACTGCCCTGCCCCGTGCAGTTGCAGGTGCTCGACCATGTCGGCCCGGGTCAGGTCGTCGGCGGTGGCCGTCAGCGCCATGCGGGGCACGCCGGGGTAGCGGCTGTGCAGCACGTCCAGCCCGCGGTATTCGGGGCGGAAGTCGTGGCCCCACTGGCTCACGCAGTGGGCTTCGTCAATGGCGAACAGGCTCAGGCGGCCCTGCGCGTGCAGCGAGTCCAGCAGCGCCAGGAAGCGCGGCGTCATCATGCGCTCGGGCGCGGCGTACAGCAGCACCAACTCGCCGCGCAGCAGGCGCCGTTCCACGGCGTTGGCTTCTTCGCTGCTGAGGCTGGAGTTGAGGAAGGCAGCCTCCACTCCGGCCTCGTGCAGCGCACCCACCTGGTCGTGCATCAGGGCGATGAGCGGCGACACCACCACCGCCACGCCCAGGCCCTGGCGGTGGCGCACGATGGCGGGCACTTGGTAACACAGGCTTTTGCCGCCGCCGGTGGGCATGAGCACCAGCGCGTCGCCGCCCTGCAGCACATGGGCCACGATGTCGGCCTGCGGCCCGCGGAAGGCGTTGTAGCCAAACACCTCCTGAAGCACCGCCAAGGCCGGGGTGGAGGGGGCTTCAGTCGTCATGGGATGTCAAAAATTGCAGCAAACTGTTCAATCAGAAAAAGCGGTAGAGGCCAAAAAAGCTTAAGGCCTACATTTGCTCCCACGGCAGGCCGTCGTGCCGCCAGCCGCTGAGGGTGGAGCGATGGAAGGCGTCGTCCAGCTCGCCTTCAAAGCCGTGCAGCACGTTCACCACGTCGGTGAAGCCCGCGGCTTCCAGTGCCTTGGCGGCCTCCAGCGTGCGTTTGCCGCTGCGGCAGATCAGCACCACGGTGCGGTCTTTGCGTCCGGCTTCGCGTTCGACCGCCGCGGCAAAGCGGGTGGGGTCGGGGGTGAGGTCGGGGTACTCGTACCAGGGGATGTTCTCCACCCCCGGCGGCCGCCCGACGTAGAGCGACTCGATCTCCATGCGCACATCGACGAACAGCGCGTCAGGTTGCGCCTGCACGAGGGCCCAGGCTTCACGGGGGGTGAGGTGTCTCATGGGTGTCTATTGTCCGGGATGGCTAGGGGGTGCCCTCTACGCAGGACGTGGCAAGGCCCGTAGGCTGCGCCGATCATGCCGACGCCTTCGCCCTACCCCCACCTCCTCAGCCCCCTGAACCTGGGCCACACCACCCTGAAAAACCGCGTGCTCATGGGCTCCATGCACACCGGGCTGGAAGACGGGCGCGACCTGTCTCGGCTGGCCGCCTACTTTCGCGAGCGGGCCGAAGGCGGCGTGGGCCTGATCGTCACCGGCGGCTTTGCGCCCAACGTGGCCGGTTGGGCCAAACCGTTTGCGGGCATGTTGTCCACCAGCGGCGCGGCCAAACGCCACCGGGTGGTGACCGACGCGGTGCACCAGGCGGGTGGGCAGATTGCGCTGCAAATCCTGCACACGGGCCGCTACGCCTACCACCCGTTTGCGGTGGCGCCCACGCGGCTGAAATCGCCCATTTCGCCGTTCACGCCGTTCGAGCTGTCGGCCCGTGGCGTGGAGCGGCAGATCCGCGCCTTCGTCAACTGCGCCGTCAAGGCCCGCGAGGCGGGTTACGACGGGGTGGAAATCATGGGCTCGGAGGGCTACTTCATCAACCAGTTCCTGGCGCGGCACACCAACAAGCGCACCGACCACTGGGGCGGCGACTACACCCAGCGCATGCAGCTGCCGCTGGAGATCGTGGCCCGCACCCGCGAGGCGGTGGGGGCCGATTTCACGCTGATCTACCGCCTGTCCATGATCGACCTGGTGCCCAACGGCTCCACCTGGGACGAGGTGGTGCAGCTGGGCAAGGCCATCGCCCGGGGTGGGGCCAGCATCATCAACACCGGCATCGGCTGGCACGAGGCGCGGGTTCCAACAATAGCCACCAGTGTGCCGCGGGCGGCGTTTGCCTGGGTCACGGCCAAGATGAAGGCCGAGTTCGCCGCGGCGGGCATCACCACGCCCCTGGTCACCAGCAACCGCATCAACACCCCCGAGGTGGCCGAAGACATCCTGGCCCAGGGCATGGCCGACATGGTGTCGCTCGCCCGCCCGTTGCTGGCCGATGCGCAGTTTGTGAACAAGGCCGCCGCGGGGCAGGCCGACCTCATCAACACCTGCATCGCCTGCAACCAGGCCTGCCTGGACCATGTGTTCCAGAACAAGACTTCCAGCTGCCTGGTCAACCCCCGTGCCTGCCGCGAAACCGAGCTGGTGTTCCGCCCCACCCCCAAAGCCCTGTCGGTGGCGGTGGTGGGGGCCGGGCCTGCGGGTTTGACGGCGGCCATTGAGCTTGCCGGGCGCGGCCACCGCGTCACCCTGTTCGACGCCAGCGCCGAGGTGGGCGGGCAGCTCAACCTGGCCAAGCAGGTGCCCGGCAAGGAAGAGTTTGCCGAAATGCTGCGCTACTTCCGCCGCAGGCTGGACACCACGGGCGTGGACCTGCGCCTGGGCCAGCGGGTGCAGGCCACCGACCTGAGCGCTTTCGACCAGGTGGTGGTGGCCACCGGCATCACCCCGCGCGACCCGCAGATTCCGGGGCAGGACCACCCCAAGGTGCAGGGCTACCTGGACGTGCTGCGCGACCACCAACCGGTGGGCCAGCGCGTGGTCATCGTCGGGGCCGGGGGCATCGGGTTTGACGTGGCCGAGTTCCTGGTCAACACCGACGCGCAAGGCCATGTGCACAGCACCACCACCGACCTGCCCGCCTGGCAGGCCGAGTGGGGCGTGACCGACCCTGCCCTGGCCCCTGGTGGCCTTAGCCCCGCCCCGCTGAAGGTGGCGCCCCCCACCCGACAGGTGACGCTGCTGCAACGCAAGGCGGGCAAGCCCGGCGCAGGCCTGGGCAAGACCACGGGCTGGATCCACCGCGCCGCGCTCAAGAACAAGGGCGTGCAGATGCGCGGCGGCGTCAACTACGAACGCGTGGGCGACCAGGGCCTGCTGGTCAGCCACGGTCCCCAACGCGAAGACCCCGCCTGGATCGAGTGCGACACCGTGGTGCTGTGCGCCGGGCAGGTGCCCTTGCGCACCCTGGCCGACGAACTGGCTGCGCAAGGCCGGGTGATGGGACAGAACCTGCACCTGATCGGCGGCGCCCAGGAGGCGGGCGAGCTGGATGCCAAGCGCGCCATCGCCCAGGCGGCGGAGCTGGCCGCACGGCTGTGACCCGGATCGGACCCGCACGTCTTGCCGTGGGCGGGGGCAGCGGTCACAATGCCCCCGGGCATTTCATCTTTTCGTCACATGGCACTCAAGTCTGCTCCGCTGCGTCAACAGCATGACTCCCTGCGCAAATGCATGGCCGAAGTCAAAAAAAACCTCAACCCCTTTTTGCTGGCGCAGCATGCCACCGAGGTCCGCCAGGGCCTGACGCTGCTGTTCGGTGAACTGGGCCGACACCTCCAGGCCGAATCCAAGGACCTGTACCCCGAACTGGAGGCGGTGGACAACCCGGCCACCAAGGCCACGGTGGCCCGCTTCGGGCTGGAGATGAAGCAGACCCTGCCCCGCCTGGCCGAGTTCAACAAGCGCTGGCCCAACGCCAACGAAATCCGCTCCAACGCCACCCAGTTCCTGAAAGAGGTGGATGGCATGTTCAAGTGGCTGGAACGCCGGTTCACCGCCGAGAACAACGAGCTCTACCCGCTGCTGGACAAGCTGGACATCGACGCCATGGGCACCATCAACAACCCCGAACTGAAGATCGCCCGCATCTGACGGGGCCGGGTTGCTCGCAGGGCGCTAGGGTTCACCCTGTGTGGGGCGGCCCGGCGACTGGTTACGCTGGGCGTGCAGCCTCAGGTTGCATCTGTTGTTTTGCCCACCCAGTCAGGAGGAGCCCCGCATGAAACCCATTTCGTCCGTGCTCAAACAACGTCAGGGGCAACTCTGGCAGGTCAGCCCCACCGATTCCGTGTACCACGCGCTGGAAATCCTGGCCCAGCACGAGGTGGGGGCGCTGCTGGTGATGTCGGGCGAGCAACTGGTGGGCATCGTGTCCGAGCGCGACTACACCCGCAAGATTGCCCTGCAGGGCAAGAACTCCCGCGAAGAAACCGTGGCCAGCATCATGACCCGCGACGTGGTCACCGTGAGCCCCCGGACCTCCACCCGTGCCTGCATGGCGCTGATGCACGAGCGCAAGATCCGCCACCTGCCCGTGGTGGACGGCGCCCAGGTGCTGGGCATGGTCTCCATCCGCGACCTGATGGACGACATCCTTGAAGAGGACGCGCAGACCATCCGGCAGCTGGAGGACTACATCAAGTCGTGAACCCGGTCGGTTCGGTGTCCTGTTCACCACCCCCGCATCACCCCGCGCAAGTGCTCTGCGGCGGGCACGCAACGGTCAGGAGCGGTGCACACGCGGTAGGGCTGGCCGGTGGTGGAGGAGCGGGTGGCGATCTGGTCGACAAACTGCTCGGCTGAGGTGATGTCGGCACCCTTGGCCTGCCACTTGGCGCGCAGGAAGCGGGCGGCTTCGGCACCGCTGTAGCGGCTGGTGCCGCGTTCGAATTGGTGGACTTGGTCCTGCGCCAAGGCGTCCAGCAGTTTCTCGATGCGGGCGCGCTCGGCGGTCGAGGGTTCGGCCATCGCCGTGCCACAGGCCACCAGCGCGGCCAGAGCCATCCACCGGGTCGCGGTGCGTCGGGTCGCACAGGGCACGATGACGGGCTTCATGGCGCGGCCTTTTTCAGCACACGGGTCTCACCCGGTTGGAACAGCACGAACGTGTCGTCGGCCACGCCATGCCGGGTGCGGGCCTGGGGCAGCCCGTCCAGCGGGGCGTGCACGGGCTCGTCGCACATGCGGAAGGCGCCCCAGTGGATGCCCATGGAGAACTTGCTCTTCACGTCCAAATGGATGCGCACCGCATCGTCTTCGTTGACGTGCTGCTTGTGCATGAACCAGCGCGGCTCGTAACACCCCACGGGAATGGCCGAAACGTCGAACCCGCCGAAGCGCTGGCCCAACTCGACAAAGTCGGGCGAGTAGCCGGTGTCGCCCGCGAAGAACAGGCGGTAGGGCCCTCCCTCCGTGTGGGCGCTGACCACATAGCCGCCCCACAGCGTGGCGTTGCGGTCCCACGGGGTGCGGCTGGACCAGTGCTGCACCGGCACCAACTCCACCGTCACCACATCGGCTTGGGTGGCCGGGGTTGGGCGCGGGAGGGCGTGGCGGTCGCCCCAGTCCATGGGCTGCACGCGGGTGATGCCCTGCTCCTGCATCCACAGGTCCACGCCCAGCGGCACCACGAACAGCGGTGGCCCACCGGCCTGGGCATTGAGGGCCAGCACGGTGTCACGGTCCAGGTGGTCGTAGTGGTTGTGGCTGATCAGCACCACGTCAATGCGCGGAAGCTCTGACAGCGACACAGGCAAGGGCGTCAGCCGTTGGGGTCCGGCGAATCTGACGGGCGAGGCCCGTGGGCCAAAGTGCGGGTCGGTCAGGATGTGGAGGCCCTGCACCTGCCACAGCACGGTGGAGTGGCCGA
>DASUON010000064.1:0-4741 GCA_036276615.1 Burkholderiaceae bacterium | reverse complement strand
CTGAATGGCCAGGGCGCAGTCTTCGGCCAGGGTGTCGTCGTGAAAGCCCAGTCGCATCTTGGCCGACACAGGCACCTGCGGCGGCAGGGCACGGCGCACCGTCCCCACGATGCGGTGCAGCAGTTCGGGGTCTTGCAGCAGTGACGAGCCGCCGCCATGGCGGTTGACCACCTGGGCCGGGCAGCCAAAGTTCAGGTCCACGCCGTGTGATCCCAACTCGGCCAGGCGCACGGCGTTGGCGGCCAGCAGCTCGGGGTCGGAGCCCAGCAGTTGCCCGCGCACCGGCACGCCGCTGGCGGTGCGCCCGCCGTTCAGCAGCTCGGGGATGGTGCGGACAAAGGCGCGGGCGGGCAGCACGGTGTCGGTGATGCGGATGAACTCGCTCACGCAGCGGTCAATGCCTGGGACGCGGGTGAGGGTGTCGCGCAGCGCAAAGTCCAACACGCCCTCCATGGGGGCCAGCAGCAGTTGCATGCGAAGCCTCAGGGTTTGCGGTGTGCGGCCTTGGCCTGCTTGTAGGCCTTGCGGCGCTCGCGCTCGCGTTCGGTCTTGGCGGCGTTGGCCTCGGCGTCGCGCTGGGCGGCGCTGGCCTGCCATTGGGCGAATTCGTCGGGCAGCTCCAGGGTGATGCGGCCCAGGGCGCCGGTGCGCAGGTCGGCAATCAGGCGTTCGCCCGCGCGGTGCCAGTCCACGCTGCCGCCTTTGCCGGTGGCCTTGACGGCCTTGGCCAAGGCTTCCATGGCGGCTTCGTCGCTGAGGGCCTGCACGGCGGCCACGTCCTTGAAGCCATAACGCTTTTGCAGCGCCTGCGGGTAGTGGCGTTGCAGGTAGGCCATGAGGTCCAGGGCCACCTCGGCCTCGTCGTAGGCATTTTTACCCACCGCGCCGCTGGCGGCCAGCCAGGTGCCGCTTTCGGTCACGGCAATGCGGGGCCACAACATGCCGGGGGTGTCGAACAGATAGAAGTCGTCGGCCAGCACAAAACGTTGCTCGTGCCGGGTCACACCAGCTTCGTCACCCGTCTTGGCGGTCTTTTTGCCCACCAGGCTGTTGATGAGGGTGGACTTGCCCACGTTGGGCACACCACCAATCAGCACCCGCAGGGGCTTGGCCATGCCACCGCGCAGCGGGGCCAGCTGGGTGCAGGCGTCGCGCAGGCGGGCGATGGCAGCCTTGGTGTTGGGGCGGGTGGTGGCCAGTTGCGCGGTGGTTTGTGCGCCCGACTGGCCCCAGCCGCTTTTCTGGCCGCCACTGCCCGCACCCGCCTTGCCACCGCCCGCGCCCGGCGAGGGGGCGGCGCTGAACTCGGTGACCGCCGCCAGCCCGATGGCCCGGGTGTCGGGCCGGGCGTTGTAGTGCGCCAGCCAGAGGGCGGTGCGCTCGGGGTCGGCCAAGTCCTGCTTGTTGAGCACCTTGAGCGTGGGCAGCCCGGCGGTCAACTCAGCCAGCATGGGGTTGGCGCTGGAGCCGGGCAGGCGGGCGTCCAGCATCTCGACAAACACGTCAATGGCCTTGACCCGCTCGGCAACCGCCTGACGGGTGAGGTGCATGTGACCGGGAAACCATTGAACAGACATGGGCAGACAGGGCGGCAGCGGTGCGCAAACAAAACAACCCCCGATTGTCGGGCACCTGCCCGCTACCATGGTGGCCACCCCCATCATCCACAGCGCGGTCACGCCATGCCCTCCACACACTCCACCGCCCACGACACTCGAAATGCCGCGCTGGACGCCGCCGTGGCCCAGGCCCACGCCCGCTTTGCCGCCGCCAACCCGCTCAGCCGCCAGCAGTTCGAGCGCAACGCCGTGGTGATGCCCGGGGGCAACAGCCGCTCCACGCTGTTCCACACGCCGTTTCCACTCACCATGGCGTCGGGCAGCGGGGCCACCGTGCAGGATGTGGACGGGCACCGCTACACCAACTTCATTGGCGAGTACACCGCAGGCATCTACGGCCACTCGGCCCCGGAAATCCGCGAGGCCGTGGTGGCCGCCCTGGGCCAGGGCGTCAACCTGTGCGGGCACAACCTGCTGGAGGGTGAACTGGCGCGGCTGATCTGCGGGCGGTTTGCCTCGGTGGAACAGGTGCGCTTCACCAACTCAGGGACCGAGGCCAACCTGATGGCCCTCACCGCCGCGCTGCACTTCACCGGGCGGCGGCGCATCGCCGTGTTCAACGGGGCCTACCACGGCGGGGTGCTGACCTTCGGGGCCACGCCCTCGCCCACCACCGCGCCTTACGACTTTGTGGTGCTGGACTACAACGACGCCGAACAGGCCCGCACCCGCCTGATGGCCGAGGGCGAACGCCTGGCCGCCGTGCTGGTGGAGCCCATGCTGGGCGCGGGCGGCTGCATCCCCGGCGAGGCCGACTTTCTGCGCACCCTGCGCGAGGTCACCCAGTCGGTGGGGGCGCTGCTCATCTTCGACGAGGTGATGACCTCACGCCTGGGCGGCCATGGCCGTCAAGGGCAGCTGGGCATCCGCCCCGACCTCACCACCTTCGGCAAGTACCTGGGCGGCGGCATGTCGTTCGGGGCGTTTGGCGGGCGGGCCGACATCATGGCGCTGTACGACCCGCGCCTGGGCAGGCTGGCGCATTCGGGCACCTTCAACAACAACGTGGTGACCATGGCCGCGGGCATTGCAGGGCTGACCCGGCTGTACACCCCCGCCGCCGCAGAGGCCCTGACCCAACGCGGCGACGCCCTGCGCCAGCGCCTCAACGCCTTGTGCGCCGCCGAAGGCGTGGCCCTCCAGTACACCGGCCTGGGTTCGGTGATGAACGCGCACTTTGTGGCCCAGCCCATCCGCCGCCCGGCCGATGCCGCCGCGGGCGACGCACGCCTGAAGGAGCTGCTGTTCCACCACCTGCTGGCCCAGGGTTTTCACACCGCGGCCCGGGGCCTGGTGGCCCTGCCGCTGCCCCTGACCGACGCCGACCTGGACGCCTTTGTGGCCGCGGTGGGCTCGTTCATCCAGACGCACCGGGCACAATGTGGCGCAGCTTGAAACCCGCCCCTTGCGCTGACGCATGCATCCCCACGTCTATTGGCTCACCGGCCTGCCCGCCTCCGGCAAAACCACCCTGGCCCGCGCGTTGCACGCGCACATTGCCGACACCTTGCACCTGCCGGTGACGTGCCTGGATGGCGACGAGCTGCGCCAAGGGCTGTGCGCTGACCTGGGCCTGGACGATGCCAGCCGCACCGAAAACATCCGCCGCGCAGGGGAAGTGGCGCGGCTGATGCACCGTGCGGGGCTCACCGTCATCTGTGCCTTTGTGTCGCCGTTCCACGCCGACCGGCAGCGCGTGCGCGCCCTGTTTGGACCCTCCAATTTTTCCGAGGTGCACCTCGCCACCTCGCTTGAAGAATGCATTCGCCGCGACCCCAAAGGCCTTTACCGCAAGGCCCAACGAGGCGAGATTCAGGGCATGACCGGCTGGGACGCGCCCTTTGAGCCCCCCACGGCTGCCGAGTTTGTCTTCGACACCCAGCAACTGACGTTGCCTCAGATGGTGAGCACCCTGACCCAACGGTTACAGGATTGATTCCATTGGACCGCAAGGGTCCGTCAAGTGGCGGCGGCGAGAGCAAGTGATGCGGCGCCCAGGAACTTGATGCCTGCCATGTTCACGGCGTTGGGATGTGTGCCAACAGGCAACACATCCCTCAAATGGGGGAAGCCAACGGGCTCAACCTCTGCACATAATGGACCCGAGGTCGGGAATGCGCTGATCAATCCCCTGTCGTCCAGCAAATCACACCACTGCTGTTGTGGCGCGACAGATGAACGCTGCGTGTCATGGCATGGCGATAAGCCAGCAGAACAAACAAATGGAGGACTCGAACATGACTGATCCAGGCGCTCTTCCCATTGACCCCGAACAGATGGCCGCAGCACTCGGGGTTCCCCTTTACCAGGCACCGTACTTCATGCCCGAGTACGCCGCCGGTCAGCAAGGACGATGGAAAACGATCAAGGGCGGCTTTCTCCTTGATCGCGGCTACTACAGCGGCGTATGGGGCGTTTCCGGACTACCCGCACTGCTGCGCGACAGCCACGGCGATGGGCAGGTCTGGGACACCTGGATGTCGCTCTCACCACACGAAATCGAAAGCCAGGAGCTCGCCATCCGCTATGCCCATGGACACAGCGTCGTCATGGGATTGGGCATGGGCTGGGTAGCGGCCAACATTGCGCTCAACCCGGCAGTCAGCAAAGTCACCGTCATCGAACGCGACAGCGAAGTCATCGACCTCTTTTCCCGCGTGCAGAACTTCGCAGGCCTACCCGCTGAGGCCCGCGCCAAACTCACGCTGGTCGAGGCAGACGCCCTGTACTGGCAACCCGGCGAATCCGTCGATTTTTTGTATGCCGACATTTGGCGCACCCTCGAAGAACCACAAACCCTCGACGACGTGCGGCGGATGCAAGCCAACGTCGGTGCCGACGAAGTGTATTTCTGGGGCCAGGAATTGTTCATCCATGCGCTCGCCAACGGCGCGGAAAGCTCCGCCCAATGGGTCGAATCGGATGCCCACTGCGTGCGCAAGCAGATTGGCCTGCCGCTGCTGATGCCAGCTGACTACGATTATTCGGCGCAAATTGCGCAGATTGCCGCACAGCGGCGGCAGCGTTGGTCGGCGGGAAAAGAGAAGGCTTTTGAATAGCGCTGCCACATCTTTCTGACTTGATGCCATGCAAATGAAAGGGGGCACGGTGGCATATGGCGG
>DASUON010000063.1:0-2321 GCA_036276615.1 Burkholderiaceae bacterium | reverse complement strand
GTGGATGGGGGTGTAGCCCCACACATTGGGCAGGCGAAAGTCGCGGATGAACAGGGCCGACACGGCGCTGATCACCATCAGCGTGACCCAGGCGTAGCCCGCCCCCCGGTGCAGCATGGGGCGCTGGGTGCTGCCGCGGCGGGCCCATATGGCCAACGGCCCCAGCACCAAGGCACCCAGGGAGGCGGTCATGTGGATGGCGATGGTGGGGGTGAGTGGCATGCGGGGCTCCAGGGGCGGCGGGGTGTTCGATGGCTGGCAGTGTGCGGCGGCATGGCTGCCCGGGCCAGCCGGTTGCGACAGGCTGCGGCTGCGCGTCGCCAATGGCGCGCCAGGGCGGATGAATGGCGGTACCACCTGGGGCGCGGTTATTCTTTGGCCTTTACGCCATGGGGTATGGGGTGTTGCTGATGAGCGTGTTGCGCCTGTTTCGCGTGCTGGGTGGGAGGGGGCCGACCTCCCGACGGTTGGGCCGGATCGCGGTGGCGGCCCTGTGGGGTGCCGTGGCCGCCGCGGGCGTGGGCACCGCCGGGGCGCAACCCGCGGCCAACCCCAGCCCTCACAACCCCACCATTCAATTGGTGTGGATGGGCGGGGACGACTGCCCGCCCTGCGCCGCCTGGAAGCGGCAGGAGCTGCCCAAGTTCATGGCCACGCCGGAGGGGCAGTCCATCCGCGTGATCGAGGTGCACAAGCCCATTCGCTCCGGTGTGCCCGCGCTGGAGGCACTGCCGCCCGAGGTGCGGCCCCACAAGGCCCAGCTGGACGAGGCCAGCGCGGGCCGCGCTGGCTCGCCGCAAAGTGCGCTCATCGTCAACGGCCAGGTGCACGACTACTACTTCGGCACCCGCGCCACCGACCTCCTGGTGGAGATGGTCCAGTCCGTGCGCACCGGCAGCCCCTACCCGGTGCCGCGCTGCCTGCGCCTGGGCGCACGCGGGCACCAGTGCGACAAACCCGGTTGAACGCCTGGAATGACTGTATGAAAATACAGCCATGTCAACCCCGCCTTTGCCTCGCCCGCCCCATGCCTTCCCCGCCGCGGCCAAGGGCCGGGGCACGGGCAGCGCCATGGCCCACCGCTTTGCCCGGGTGCTGCGCCAGCCCGAGGACGACGGCTGGGCGGCCTGCGACCCCGACACCGACGATCCCGACAGCGAAGGCTCCGCCCCCCCGCAGCCCACCCAATGGCGCTGGGAAACCGCCCGCAGTGCGCTGACGCGCAACCAGTCGCCCGACATCCCGTTCGACCTGTCGCTCAACCCCTACCGCGGCTGCGAGCACGGGTGCAGCTACTGCTATGCACGGCCCACGCACGGATACCTGGACCTGTCGCCGGGGCTGGACTTCGAAACCCGGCTGGTGGCCAAGCGCAACGTGGCCGAGCTGCTGCGGGCCGAACTGGCCCGCCCGCGCTACCGGCCCAGCGGCATCGCCCTGGGCACGGTGACCGACGCCTACCAACCGCTGGAGCGCAAGCTGGGCCTCACCCGGGCCTGCCTGACCGTGCTGGCCGAGGCCCGCCACCCGGTGGCGGCGGTGACCAAGGGCAGCGCCATCACCCGCGACCTGGACCTGTGGGCCGACCTGGCCCGCGACGGCCTGGCCGTGGTCTACGTCACCATCACCACGCTGGACGCCGACCTGGCCCGCCGCCTGGAGCCCCGCGCCCCCAGCCCCGCCAGCCGCTTGCGCATGGTGGCCGCGCTGGCGCAGGCCGGGGTGCCGGTGGGGGTGAGCCTGTCGCCGCAAATTCCCTTCCTCAACACCGACTTGGAGCAGGTGCTGGCCGCCGCGGCCCAGGCGGGGGCCAGCCGGGCCTTTTGCATCCCGCTGCGCCTGCCGTGGGAGGTGGCCCCCTTGTTCAAGGCATGGTTGCAACAGCACGCGCCCGAGCGGGCCGAGCGGGTGCTGGCCCGTGTGCGCGACCTGCGCGGGGGCCGCGACAACGACGCCCGCTTTGGCACCCGCATGACCGGCCAGGGCCTGTGGGCCGACCTGCTGCGCCAGCGTTTTCACAAGGCCTGCGAGCGCCTGGGCCTGACCGGGGAGCGACAGCCCATGTCGGTGGCCTTGTTCCGGCGGCCCGATGCCCTCCACGCGTCCGACCCCACCCCAGGGCACGCGCAGATGCCCTTGTTCTGAGCCCCCTACACTTGCAGCCTCAATCGCACATCAACGCCATGGACATTGCACTGTTGATCAAAGCCGCCCTCATGGGCATCGTGGAAGGGCTGACCGAGTTCCTGCCCATTTCCAGCACCGGCCACCTGATCCTGGCGGGCAGCCTGTTGGACTTTGCCGATGCCAAGGCCAAGGTG
>DASUON010000062.1:0-2507 GCA_036276615.1 Burkholderiaceae bacterium | reverse complement strand
CGCAGCACAGCCCACACAAACTGGCCTTGCGGGCCTTCGCTGTTGCGCAGCAGGCGCAGGCGCTCGGCCGCGGGCTTTTTCAGCATGCGGGCGTACACCTCGTCGGCCTTGGCACCCTTGGGGGCGGCGCAGGGCACGTAGTCGCCTTCGGCCAGGTCGAAGCGGTGGATGTCGCGGCCCACCTTCTTGAAGAAGCCGGCCTTGGTCTTCTGACCCAGGTTCCCCAGCTCCAGCAGCTTTTGCAGCACGGCGGGCGTGTCGAAGCTGCCGTAGAACGGGTCGGTGTCGGCGTTCAGCGTGGTTTGCAGCGTCTTGATGACGTGGGCCATGGTGTCCAGGCCCACCACGTCGGCGGTGCGGAAGGTGCCGCTGGAAGCGCGGCCCAGCTTCTTGCCGGTGAGGTCGTCCACCACGTCGTAAGTCAGGCCGTAGCGTTCCACCTCTTTCATGGTGGCCAGCATGCCGGCAATGCCCACGCGGTTGGCGACGAAGTTGGGCGTGTCCTTGGCACGCACCACGCCCTTGCCCAGGCCGGTGGTGACAAAGGCTTCGAGCTGGTCGAGCACGCCCGCGTCGGTGGTGGGCGTGGCGATCAGCTCCACCAGGAACATGTAACGCGGCGGGTTGAAGAAGTGGATGCCGCAGAAGCGGGGCTTCAGCTCGGCGGGCAGCGCCTCGGACAGCGCGGTGATGGACAGGCCCGAGGTGTTGGAGGCCACGATGGTGCCGGGGGCAATGTGGGGCGCGATCTTCTGGTACAGGTCGTGCTTCCAGTCCATGCGCTCGGCAATGGCCTCGATGATGAGGTCGCACCCGGCCAGCAGGTCCAGGTGGTCTTCGTAGTTGGCGGCCTGGATCAGGCCCGCGTCATCGGCCACACCCAGGGGCGAGGGCTTGAGCTTTTTCAGGTTGTCGATGGCCCGGGTGACGATGCCGTTTTTCGGGCCTTCCTTGGCCGGAAGATCAAACAGCACCACCGGCACCTTGACGTTGACGAGGTGGGCTGCGATCTGCGCCCCCATCACGCCTGCGCCGAGCACGGCGACTTTTTTCACATTGAAACGCGACATGTTGTTCCTTCAATGCCCCGCATCCGCGGATGGGGGCGGACAGTTCGAATCAGGGCTGGGCCGACACCCGCACCCAGGTCTGGGTGCGGCCGATGAAGGCGATGGAGCCGCGCACCTCCAGCTTGGCCCCGCCTTCGATGGGGGTCAGGCGCAGGCTGTAGCTGCGGCCACTTTCGGGGTCGAGGATCTTGCCGTCTTCCCACACGTCCTTGCCCTCGGCCTTTTTGGCCCCACGGATGATCTCCAGACCCAGCATGGGTTTGTCCCTGCGGTCGTCGCTGCACTCGGTGCAACGGGCGGCCTGGTCGGCCCCCTTGCGCAGCAGCTTGTCAACGCGGCCACTCAAGACCCCGCCGTTGTCGGTGATGACGATCTCGCTCTTGACCTCGTGGGTCTTGTCGTCGATCGAGTGCCAGCGCCCCACCGGCGTCATCTGCGCCTGAGCCCCCCACGCAGAAAACACAAAAGCAATAGCAAACATTCTTTTTACAGAAAGCGTTAGATCCACTTTTTTCATGTGATTTGTCTCCTGAGTGGCGGTGAGTGGGCGTGGCTGCGGCGGTCGATCAGGCCAGGGCCAGGTCGGTGTCCATCAACACCTTGCTGCCTGCGCGGGCGGTCAGCATCAGCGTGGCGGTTTCGGGGTACAGCTTGGCAAAGTAGAAGCGCGCCGTCTGCAGCTTGGCGGGGTAGAACGGGTCCGTGCTGCCCGCGGCCATGGCCTTGAGGGCCACGCTGGCCATGCGGGCAAAGAAGTAGCCGAACACCATGTGGCCCACCACGCGCAGGTAGTCCACAGCGGCGGAGCCCACTTCGTCGGGGTTCTGGAAACCCTTGAAGCCGATTTCGGTGGTGAACTTGGTGACCTTGTCGCCCATCAGCGCCAGCGGGTTGATGAACTCGGCCATCTTCTCGTTGACGCCTTCTTCTTCCACCAGCGCAGCCACCAGCTTGCCGAACTTCTTGAGCGTGGCACCGTTGTTGCCCAGCACCTTGCGGCCCAGCAGGTCCAGGCTCTGGATGGTGTTGGTGCCTTCGTAGATCATGTTGATGCGGGCGTCGCGCACAAACTGCTCCATGCCCCATTCCTTGATGTAGCCGTGGCCACCAAACACCTGCTGGCACATCACCGTGGCGGTAAAGCCGTTGTCGGTCAGGAAGGCTTTGACGATGGGGGTCAGCAGCGCCAGCATTTCGGCGCTGTCCTTGCGCACCTTCTCGTCGGGGTGCTGGTGCTCGCGATCGAGCAGCAGCGCGCAGTACATGGTGAGCGCGCGGCCGCCCTCGGCATAGGCCTTGGCGGTCATGAGCATCTTGCGCACGTCGGGATGGACAAGGATCGGGTCGGCCGGCTTGTCCTTGGCCTTGGCGCCACTGAGGCTGCGCGACTGGATGCGGTCCTTGGCATAGGCCAGGGCGTTCTGGTAGGCCACGTCG
>DASUON010000061.1:0-3056 GCA_036276615.1 Burkholderiaceae bacterium | reverse complement strand
GCCTTCAAGGTGTCGGCCGGCTATGCCAACAGCAAGACCAAAGTGTCCGGTGCCACCTCGGCCAAGGCCGATGGCTTCGCCCTGGGCGCCACCTACAGCCTGAGCAAGCGCACCACCGTGTACGCCGGCTATCGCACCTTCAAAATCAAGAATGGCGCGGGCGTCAAGACCGCCGACAACCAGCTGTACGCCGTGGGCGTGCGCCACGACTTCTGATGCTCGACTGAATGCCAACTCACTGCGGCGGCAGCGCCGCCGCAGGCAACCGTGTTTCTCCAAGGTTGCACAGCTCTCATGGGGGAGGTTGTGTATTCCTTTTCAAGCCGTGACACCCGTCTGTCACGGCTTTTTTTTCAGCCTGGGGCACACCCAAAAAACTACAGATTGGCGTGTGAGGAACCCAGGGAACGGGCGGCCACCTCGCAGAACCATTGCACCCCAAACGGCAAGGCTTGATCGTTGAAGTCGTAAGACGGGTGGTGCAAGGCGGGTGAACGGTCGGCCCCGGGCTCGGGGTGGCCTTGACCCAGCCAGAGGTAGGCCCCGGGCTTGCGTTGCAGCATGAACGCGAAGTCTTCCGAGGTGAATGCGGCTTTGGGGGCCAACTGCACCTGCAAACCTGCAGCGCGCGCGGCATCCAAGGCCACGACAACTTCGGCTTGGGTGTTGACCGTGGCTGGGTAGTAGCGCTGGTAGTCGACCGTGACCTCGGTGCCCGACGCGAGCGCCATGCCTTGCGCACAGGCGCGCAGGGCCGCTTCAATTCGGTCCTGCGTGTCGGCATCAAAGCTGCGCACCGTGCCAGTGATCTGAACCTCGGCGGGCAGCACGTTGTGGCTGTGCCCGCCTTCGATGCGCGTCACGGACAACACCGCCGATTCGCTCGGGTCGATGCGCCGCGACACGATGGTGTTGAGTTGCGCCACCAGCTGACTGGCGGCCAGGATGGCATCGGGCGTGTGCTGGGGTTGGGCGGCGTGGCCGCCTTTGCCTCGCACGCGGATGTCAAAGCGGTCTGCCGCCGCCATGATGGGCCCCGTGCGGGTTTGGGCATGCCCCAGCGGCAGATCGGGCCAGTTGTGCAGGGCATACACGCTGTCGCACGGGCAGCGGTCGAACAAGCCGTCGGCCATCATGCGGGCCGCGCCCGCCTGGCCTTCTTCGGCCGGCTGAAAAATGAAGTGGACCGAGCCCTGAAAGCCCCGCGCCTCATGGGTGCGCGCCATCTGCTTGGCGGCGCCGATGAGCATGGCGGTGTGTCCGTCGTGTCCGCAGCCGTGGTGCTTTCCGGGGTGGCGGCTGATGTAGGGGCGTTGACCCAACTCCACCAAGGGCAGGGCATCCATGTCGGCACGCAAGCCCACTTGGGGAAGGGCTGCCGCGGCGCTCACCGATTGGCGGGCCATCCCGCAACGCAGCGTGCCCACCACGCCTGTGCCGCCCACGCCTTGCCACACATCCAGGCCCAGCAAGCGCAGGGTGGTGGCCACGATGCCAGCGGTGCGGTGCTCTTCATAGGCCAGCTCCGGGTGGGCGTGCAGGTCTTGCCGCAATGCCACCAACTCGGGCAGCAGGTCGGACACGGGGGTGCCGGGGGGAAGGGTGGTCATGCCAAATGCTCCATGGCTTCGGTCAAAGCCAACGACTGTTGCTTGAGTGCGCCCACCGAGGCGCTGCTGTGCTCCACCAAGGCGGCGTTTTGAGCCACCAAACCTTCCAGCTGGACCACGGCATCTCCCATGGCACGAATGCTGTCGGTTTGCTCCGCACTGGAGCGATGAATGTGGCCGATGACACGCACCACGGATTGCACGGCGTCCACCACTTCATCGATGGTGGCCCCGGCGTTGTGAACCAGCTGCACCCCTTGCTCGACGCCTGCCACAGAGGCAGAAATCAGTCCTTTGATTTCGCGGGCGGCCTGGGCGCTGCGCTGAGCCAACTGGCGCACCTCGGCCGCCACCACGGCGAATCCGCGCCCTTGCTCACCGGCGCGAGCCGCTTCCACGGCCGCATTGAGCGCGAGGATGTTGGTTTGAAAGGCAATGCCATCGATCACGCCGATGATGTCGGCGATTTTTCGAGAGGCACCGCTGATGGTGTTCATGGTCTGAATCGCCTGCCCCACCACCTGCCCACCCCGCTCGGCCACGCGGGAGGCCTCGGAAACCGAGGCGCTGGCCTCTTGCGTGGCTTGAACGTTGGTGTGGATCACCGCGGTGAGTTGCTGCATGGACGATGACAGCGTTTGCAACCCCGAAGTCGTGGCCTCGGTTCGTCGGTGAAGGTCTTGGGTGCCTGCCGCCATGTCCTCGGCGGCGGCGTGCACCGAGGTGCTGGTTTCGCGCACCCGGGTGAACATGAATGCCAGCTTGTTGGCAAAGGCATTGAAGCTGACGGCGATCTGGGCCAACTCGTCTTCGCCGTGGGTGTCGAGGCGGCGCGACAGGTCGCCGTCTGCGGAGCCCACTTCGTGCATGGCATTGCGAAGTTGCGCCAGTCGGGCGAAACGGTGAGAGATGAAGGCGATCAACAAGCCGCCCGTCACCAGCAACGCCAGGCCACTCACCCCCACGGAGGCCCACAACATGGCCGTGATGGGCTCCAAAACCTCTGCCTGGTTCAATGCAACGGCCAGGCTCCAACCGCTGCCCTCGACCGAGACCGCCAGCACCCAGTAGGGGATGCCTTGGAGGGAGATGGGCATCAAGCGGTGGTCATTCACCGCCTGAAGCAGGGTTTCGGGCGACAGCTGTTCAGACATCGCCGCGACGGGCTGAAGCAGTAAGGCCTTGTCCGGGTGGGCGATGATTTCCCCGGCGGCCCCCACCAGGAAGGCGAAGCTGTGGGCGGTCGGGCGGATAGCCGCCACATTGGCCGCCACCCCTTGCAGGCTGGCCTGTGCCGAGCCGATGTTGGAAATGCCGCCACTGGAGACCACCGGCGCGGCAAAGGTGATGGCCATGTTGCCGCTGGTCGCGTCCCGGTGTGACATGGAGACGGCAGGTTTGCCGGTTTCAAGGGCCTGGCGGTGGCCGGGCCTTGGGGTGGTTGGG
>DASUON010000060.1:0-8241 GCA_036276615.1 Burkholderiaceae bacterium | reverse complement strand
GCTTGGAGGGGTGGCTGTCGGGGATGATGTCGCCCACCACCGCCGGACCGGACACCACGTAGGTGCCTTCCACGTCCTTGCCGCCAATGCGCATCAGGTCCATGGTGGCGGCGGCGTGGGTCTGGTAGACCTTGCCCTTGTAGCCACGCTCCACCAGGCCCTTTTGCGGCATGGCCGCGCCCGAGCCCGAGGCCACCACCAGCATGGCGTCGGGGTTGGCCGACACCAGCTTGAGGGCCTGGGCGGTCACGCTGGTGTCGCTGCGGGCAAAACGCTCGGTGGCGACGATCTTGATGCCGGCCTTCTCGGCCTCGGGAGTGAAGGACTTCAGCCAGCTCTCGCCATAGGCGTCGGTGTAGCCCAGGAAGCCCACCGATTTCACGCCCTGCTTTTTCATGTGTTCCACGATGGCGTGGGCCATGACGGCGTTGGACTGCGGCATGCGGAAGGTCCAGCCGTCCTTGCCGGGGGGCAGCACGGCGGGCGAGAACGCCAGGTGCGGGGTGCTGGCCTCGGCGGCCACGTCGGCCATGGGGATGGCCACCGGCGTGGCGGCCGAGCCCATGATGATGTCGGCCTTGTCTTCGGTCACGAAGCGCTTGGCGTTCTTCACGCCGTTGGTGGGATCGGTCGCGTCGTCCAGCACCACCACCTTGAGCTTTTCACCGGCAATGGCGGTGGGCCACAGCTTGATGTAGTTGTTCATGGGGATGCCCAGGCCGGAGGCGGGTCCGGTCAGCGGCAGGCTCACGCCAATGGTGATGTCGGCCAGCGCCCAGCCCGACAGGCTGAGCAGGGTGGCGGCGGTCAACACGGTTTTTTTGAAAGTCATGGTTTGTCTCCTGGGTGTGGTTGACGGACGGAAAAACGAGCCCGGTCCGGGGGCGAAAGGATCACTGGCACAGGGCCTTGATGTCCTCCGGCACCGGAATGGCCTTGATGCGGTCGGGGTTCTCGGGCGGGTGGATGACGAAGGCGCGGGTTTCCTCGCCCTCGCACAACACCTCGTCACCACGCTTGACCACATGCTTGTGGATGAACACCTTGTCGCGCCACTCGATGACGCTGGTGTGCACCTGCAGGCGCTCGCCATAGGTGGCGGGGCGCGAGAACTTGACGTGGTTTTCCAGCAGCGGCGTGCCCACGATGCCGCGGGTCTTGATCAGCTCGCGCCAGGGCGGCACGCCGCACTGCGCAAAGAAGTTCAGCGAGGAGGCGTCCATCCACTTGTGGAAATTGGGGAAGAAGACGATGCCGGCGGGATCGCAGTCGCCAAACATCACTTCCACCTCGTACACAACGGTTTTGCTCATGGGGGGTCTTTCTGCTCCAGGGTCCAGCGGCCAACCACTCAGCGCGGAGCCATGCGCAGGGCACCGTCCAGGCGGATGCATTCGCCGTTGAGGTGCGTGTTGGTGACGGTATGGCAAGCCAGGGCCGCAAACTCATCGGGTTTACCCAGGCGCGGCGGAAACGGGATGCTGGCCGCCAGCGACTGCTGCACCGCTTCGGGCAGGGTTTTCATGAGCGGCGTGGCGAACAGGCCGGGGGCAATGGTGTTGACGCGGATGCCGTGCTGCGCCAGGTCACGCGCCATGGGCAGCGTCATGCTGACCAGCCCGCCCTTGGACGCGCTGTAGGCCTGCTGGCCCACCTGCCCGTCGAACGCGGCCACCGAGGCGGTGAACAGCATCACGCCACGCTCGCCGTCTTCCATGGGAGCCAACTTGGCGCACTGGGCGGCAAACAGGCGGCTGATGTTGTAGGCCCCGATGAGGTTGACGTTGACCACGCGGGCAAAGTCCTCCAGCGGGGCGGCGTTGCCGTCCTTGCCCACCACCCGCTTGGCGGTGCCGATGCCGGCAATGTTCATGAGGATGCGCACCGGCCCCAGCGCCTCCACGGCCTGGGCCAGCGCAGCGGCGGCGCTGTCGGCGTTGGTGATGTCGCACACACAGGCCACGGCGCAGCCGTCTCCATGTTGCGCGCCAATGTCAGCCGCCACGCGGGCGGCCAGCTCGGCGTTCACGTCGAACACCGCCACCTTGGCCCCCAGGCGGGCCAGTTCGCGGGCGGTGGCCTCGCCCAGGCCCGATGCCCCGCCGGTGACGATGGCGGCTTGTCCTTGAATGTTCATGTTGCGTCTCAAATGCTATTGTTTAAGTAGCTTCTTGCGCTTTCAAATAAAGCGCCAGAGGCCAAAAAAGCTTCAAACCTTGTCACCACCCTCAGGCCGCCGCCGGGTTTTCCAGCAGCAGGGCAATGCCCTGGCCGCCACCGATGCAGGCCCCGCAGATGCCGTAGCGCTGGCCGCTGCGGCGCAGCTCGCGCGCCAGCGTCAGCGTCAGGCGCACGCCGGTGCAGGCCAGCGGGTGGCCGATGGCAATGGCCCCGCCGTTGACGTTCAGGCGACTGAGGTCCATGCCCAGTTCGCGGCCCACCGACAGGGTCTGCGCGCCCTGGGCTTCGTTGATTTCAAAGCGGCCAATGTCGTCCATCGTCAGCCCCGTGCGCTCCAGCAGCAGGCGGATGGCCGGCGCCGGGCCAATGCCCATGATTTCCGGCGGCACGCCCGCCACCGCCGCGCCCACCACACGGGCGGCAGCGGTCTTGCCTTCGGCCCGCAGGTAGGCCCCGGACACCACCACGCTGGCCGCGGCACCGTCCACCAGGGCCGAGCTGTTGCCCGCCGTCTGCACGCCCCCGGCGTTGACCGGGCGCAGCTTGGCCAGCACCTCCACCGGCGACAGGCGCGGGTGGGTGTCGGTGGCCACCTCGGCAACCTTGCCCGCCAGCTTGATGCCACGGGTGTGGTAGCCCGCCAGCTCGAACGACTCGGTGACCACGGGCACGATTTCCTCGGCAAAGTGGCCCGCGGCCTGGGCGGCCACGGCCTTGGCGAACGAGGCGCTGGCGAACTGGTCCACCTCCTCGCGGGTGATGCCGTACTTCTTGGCCAGGTTCTCGGCGGTCTGGATCATGTCGATGCCGGCGGTGGAATCGAACAGCGCCTCCCACAGGTAGTCCTTGAAGCCCACGGGCGCCCCCAGCTTGAAGCCGGTGCGGTGCTCGAAGGCGCAAATGGGGTTGCGCGTCATGCTCTCGGCGCCCACCACCAGGGCGGCGTCGGCCAGCCCGGCCTGGATTTGCTCGCCCGCCTGGCGGAACAGCTCGAACCCGGTGCCGCAGATGCGCTGCGACATGAGGGCCGGCACCTCGATGGGCACCCCGGCGTACAGCCCGATGTGGCGCGGCAGCATGTACTGCTCGTAGTCGCCGGGGGCCATGTTGCCCGCCAGCACGGTGCCGATGTGCTCGCCCGGCACGGCGTTGCGGCTGAGGGCGGCGCGGGCCACCTTGATGCCCAGGTCGGTGGGCGAAATGTGGCCCAGCGCACCGCAGTAGTCCACCATGGGGGTGCGGTAGCCGTCGAGCATCCAGATGTCGTCAAAGGCGTTGAAGTGGCCTTTGCGGGGGGCGGCGGGAGCGGTCATGTCAGCGGGTCTTTCGAAGAGGGAACAAACTCAGGCCGCACGGGGCTTGAGGATGTGGTGCAGCGCATCGGCGTGCAGGCGCTCCACCGTGTCGGCCCGGTGTGCCAGCACGGCGCGTTGGTTGATGGAGCCCTTGTCGGTGATCTCGCCGCGGTCGATGGTGGGCGGGTCGCCCAGCAGGCACAGGCGGGCAATGCGGTTGGCGCTGCCGGTGGCGGTGCGGGCCAGCTCGTCCACCACGGTCTGGAAGTGGGCCAGCACCGGGGCGCTTTCCAGCACGTCGTGGATGGAGGCGTCCGCCCCCAGGCCGCTGAGCTGGCGCACCAGCGGCGTGGGGAACACCATGGCCCCCACCTCTTTCAGGTTCAGGCCGGTGAGCACCACGTCTTGCACGTAGGGGGCGCCCGCGGCAATGACCTTGGCGCGCAGTGGCCCCACGCTGACAAAGGTGCCGGTGGCCAGCTTGAAGTCTTCGGCAATGCGGCCATCGAACTTCAGGCCCAGGTGCACGTCGGTCTCGTCGATCCACTTGACCGCGTCGCCCGAGCAGAAGAAGCCTTCCTCGTCAAACGCCTCGGCCGTGTCCTTGGGGGCACGCCAGTAGCCGGGGGTGACGTTGGGGCCGCGGTAGCGCAGCTCGGTCTTGCCGTCCACGTCCACCAGCTTGATCTGCAGGCCCGCGCAGGGCACGCCCAGGTCGCCGGCACGCACGTTGGGGTTGGTGACGTACAGGCCGAAGGGGCCGGTTTCGGTCATGCCCAGGCCCGAGGTCATGACGATGCGCTGGCCAATCTCCTGCTCCTCGCTCTCGTACAGGCTGTCCCAGATGGGCTGGGACAAGGCGGCCCCGGCGTAGAAGAACATCTTCACCCGCGACAACAGCGTGCGCCGCAGGGTGCGGCCCTCGTCGGTGTCGGCCTTCATGGCGTTGGCAATGGCCTCGAAGCCGGTGGGCACGTTGAAGTACACCGTGGGCGCCACCTCGCGCAGGTTGCGCAGCGTCTCGCCCACCGCGGCGGGCGTGGGCTTGCCGTCGTCGATGTACAGCGTGCCGCCGTGGTAGATCACCATGCCGAAGTTGTGGTTGCCGCCAAAGGTGTGGTTCCAGGGCAGCCAGTCCACCAGCACCAGGGGCTGTTCGGCCAGCACGGGCATGGACTGGGCCATCTGCTGCTGGTTGGCGCACCACATGCGCTGGGTGTTGATGACGGCCTTGGGCAGCTTGGTGGAGCCGCTGGTGAACAGGAACTTGGCCACCGTGTCCGGCCCGGTGGCGGCCATGGCCGCGTCCACCTGGGGCGTGTCGGGGGTGGTGGCCAGGTCGGCAAACGCGGTGCTGGCCACGCCGTCCACCGTGCCGTTGACCAGCACCACCTCCACCCCGGCCTGCTGGGTGGCGGCAATGGCCTTGCCGTAGCGGTCGGCGTCGGAGGCGAACACCATGCCCGGCGTGACGGTGCGCAGCACATGGCGCAGCTTGTCGTAGTCGGTGGACACCAGCGAGTACGCGGGCGAGGTGGACACATACGGCACCCCGGCCACCAGACAGGCCACGGCCAGCAGCGCGTGTTCGATGCTGTTTTCGCTGAGGATGACCACCGGGCGCTCCACGTTCAGCCCGCGGTCGATCAGGCCCTGCGCCAAGCGGCGCACCAGGGGCCATGCCTGGCCGTAGGTGAGCTTGCGCCAATCGCCCGTGCCACCCTGGGGCAGCGGCTCCCGGCGGGCGATCCACACCCGGTCGGGGTCGGTCTGCACCCACTGGCAGAAGCGGTCGGTCAGGCGGTCGGGGTAGGGTTGGAGCGCCTGCTCGGCCTGCAGGTAGTGGACGCCGTTTTGCCCATCGCGCAGCGTGACCCGCTTGACGCCGAAGGCCAGCGGGCGGAATGGAGAGGGCTCGGGTGCGGGCTCGGGTGCGGACGCCGCAGGGGCGGCCATGGCGGTGGCAAGGGTCGGGCTCATGCGTGTCTCCTGTCTCTGTTTTTTGTGGGGCGGGCGGGGTTGGCCCGGGCCTTCAGCCCTTTTGCACCTTGGCGGCCTTGCCGTCCAGGAAGGCCTGGACGCGGGCCTTGGCCTCGGGGGCGGACTGGGTGATGGCGGAAATCAGGGCCTCGGTGAAGAAGCCGTGGTCCGCGGGCTGGTCGGCAATGCGCGGCAGCGCATGCATCAGCGCGTAGTTGGTCAGCGGGGCGTTGGTGGCGATGCGCTGGGCCAGTTCCAAAGCCTTGGCAAAGGCTTCGCCCGCGGGCACCACGTACTGCGACAGGCCGATGCGTTCACCCGCCTCGGCGTCGTACACGCGGCCGGTCAGCATCATGTCGGTCATGCGGGCCACGCCAATCAGCTTGGGGATGCGCACCGCACCGCCGCCGCCCACGAAGATGCCTCGCGTGCCTTCCGGCAGCGCAAAGAACGTGGTTTCGTCTGCCACGCGGATGTGGCAGGCGCTGGCCAGCTCCAGCCCGCCACCCACCACCGCACCGTGCAAGGCCGCCACCACGGGCACCGGGCCGTGCTGCACCAGGTCCAGCGCGGCATGCCATGAACGCGAGTGGTGCATGCCCTGACCGGCGTCGCGCTCCTTCAGCTCCGACAGGTCCAGGCCGGCACAGAAGTGCTCGCCCTCGCCGTCGATCACGGCGGCACGGGCCTCGGGCGGCAGGTTGGCAAAGGTGTCGCGCAGGCCTTGCACCAAGGCGTCGCTGATGGCGTTGCGCTTGGCCGGACGGGTGATGCGGACCACGGCGACGGCGCCCACCATCTCCATCTGAATGTCTTGTGTCGGGTTCATGTTGCTCCTCGTGTTGGAACAAATTATGGTTATGACTCATAACCAAAACAAGACTTCATGAAGTGGATTTCATCGGTGTTTTCCCTGTACCCGGTCGGCGCAAATGCGGCTGTTGCCAGCGGCGCAACACCGCTTTTTCCGGGCAACCAATCCCCCCGGGGTTGGGCTACATTGGGAGCATGGACGGCCCTCCACGCAAGGAAAAACCATGCGCAACATCGGTTTCAAACACAAGATCTTCCTGATCATCGGCATGGCCCTGGCGGCGCTCCTGGCGCTGTCGGTCACCAACCTGGCGCAGATCCGCAGCCAGATCATCGAATCGCGCCGGGACATGCTGGCCACCGCCGTGCAATCGGCCTACAGCATGGTGGCGGCCTACCAGGCCAAGGCCGCCTCGGGAGCCATGTCCACCGAAGACGCCCAGAAGGCCGCCAAGGACGCGCTGCGGCAAGCCCGCTACGGCGGCCCCGAGGGCAAGACCGAGTACTTCTACATCTGGTCAACCACCGGCAAGGGGGTTTTGCACCCCATCAAACCCGAATGGGAAGGCCAGGAAATGATCGGCAAGGTCAAGGACGGCGTGGGCAACGACGTGATCCAGCAGATCACCGGGGGCATCAAGGCCAGCACCAACGGCAAGGCCTATGTGGCCACCATGTTCCCCCGCCCCGGACAACAGACGCCGGTCCCCAAGCTGCAATACCTCATCCGCGTGGACGGCTGGGACTGGATCGTGGGCTCGGGCCTGTACACCGACGACGTGGACACCCACGTGCGCCAGGTGCTCATGATCCAGCTGGGGCTGGTGGGGGCCGTCATCGTGCTGGTGGTGGGCGTGGGCTGGGTGGTCACACGCTCGGTGCTGGACCAGGTGGGCGGCGAGCCCTCACACGCCATCGCCGTCATGGCCGAGGTGTCCAAGGGCAACCTGGACGCCGCCATCCCCAAGGCCGTGCCGGGCTCCATGCTCGACAGCCTGTCGCAGATGGTGGCGGCGCTGCGTGACATGCTGGCCGAGGTGCACTCGGCCACCGAGAGCATTGCAACCGCATCCCACGAGATTGCCCAGGGCAACAACGACCTGTCGCAGCGCACCGAACAGGCCGCGCACAGCATCCAGACCACCGCCAGCAGCATGGAGGAGCTCACCAGCACCGTCTCGCACACGGCCGACGCCACCCAGATGGCCAACCAACTGGCCACCACAGCCACCGAGGTGGCCGAGCGCGGCGGGCAGGTGGTGAGCCAGGTGGTGACCACCATGACCGCCATCAACCACAGCAGCAAGAAGATCGCGGACATCATCGCCGTGATCGACGGCATTGCCTTCCAGACCAACATCCTGGCGCTCAACGCCGCGGTGGAGGCCGCCCGCGCGGGCGAGCAGGGCCGAGGCTTTGCCGTGGTGGCCGGCGAGGTGCGCAACCTGGCCCAACGCAGCGCCCAGGCGGCCAAGGAAATCAAGGACCTGATCGTGGACTCGGTGGGCAAGGTGGAGTCGGGCACGCGGCTGGTGGACGAGGCCGGCAGCACCATGACCGACATCGTGGCCAGCGTTCAGCGGGTGACCGACATCATTGGCGAAATCCGCTCGGCCACCGCCGAGCAGCGTCAGGGCATCGGGCAGATCAACGAAGCCATCAACGAGCTGGACCAGGCCACGCAGCAGAACTCGGCCTTGGTGGAGGAATCCACCGCCGCCGCCGAAAGCCTGCGCGACCAGACCGTGAAGCTCAACCACGCCATGAGCCGCTTCCAGACCCGCTGAAGCCCCCCGCCGCTCAGCCCTGGTGCGGCGCCCGCATGCGGTGCGCGGCCCCCATGGCCAGCGCACACAACAGGGCCAGCATCAGAAAGGTCTCGTGGAACGCGGCCATGCGGCCATCCGTGGGCAGGCCCGCGGCGGCCTGGCTCACCAGCGTGGCCCCGTGGGCCGCCAGCCGCCACTCCAGC
>DASUON010000059.1:0-2461 GCA_036276615.1 Burkholderiaceae bacterium | reverse complement strand
CGGAAGTAGCGCCGGAAACTCGCATCGGCCGACGCCAAGCGCACGCTGGCGGTTTGCAGCGCGTGGGCCGAGGCCACCGTGGCCAACCAGGCGTGAAAGGCTTGTTCGCGGGCCGGATCGGCCCAGGCGATGGCCGTGGGTGCAGCAGGGGTGGCGCTCGTGCCAGGCGTGGAAGGGGAGGTGAAGGACATGGTCTGACCCGGCATACGATAATGCGCCCGGATTCTACAAATGGCCTTGTTTCCCCCCCCTCCGACCCCCCTGGTGTCCCGGCCGCTGTCGGGGCGGGCGGTGTCACGACCCATCGGCCCAGGCATGGGCTTTTGGCGCGTGGTGGCCTGGGCCAGTGTGCTGGCGTGCATCACCCCGGCGCGGGCGCAGGACCTGGACAGCCCGCTGCCGCTGCGCGGCACCGACCTCCTGACCGACCGCTTGCCCCCACAGGCGCGCCGCGACGCGCCCAGCTTTGTCTGGGGTGACCGTTTCACGGGCGAAACCGGTGTGCGCACGGTGGTGGAGGGTCACGCCGAACTGCGGCGGCACGACACGCTGCTCAAGGCCGACCGGCTGGAACTGCTGCACCAGACCAACGACGCCCAGGCCTCGGGCAACGTCAGCATTGTGCGCAATGGCAACCGCTACATGGGGCCGGAGCTACAGATCAACCTGGACACCTACGAAGGCTTTTTTTCCCAGCCGCGCTACCAGCTGCTGGTCACGCAGGGCGGGGGGCAGGCGACGCGGGTGGACTTCAAGGGCGAAGACCTCAGCATCGCCTACAACGCCACCTACTCCACCTGCCAGGCCCCCGAAGGGTGGCAGCCCGATTGGTGGGTCAAGGCCGATCGGCTGGAGCTGGACACCGCCACCGACACGGGCCGTGCCACCGGCGGGGCGCTTTACTTCAAAGGGGTGCCCATCCTCGCGGCACCCTACATCAGTTTTCCGTTGTCGGACAAGCGCAAGTCCGGCCTGCTGCCACCCACCATCAACCTGACCAACCTCAGTGGTCTGGAGGTGGCGGTGCCGTACTACTGGAACATTGCGCCGGAGATGGACGCCACGTTCACCCCCACGCTCATGACCAAGCGCGGCATCGACTTGGGGGCCGAATTCCGTTATTTGCAACCCACCTTCAAGGGCGAGACCCGCGTGTCGGTGTTGCCCAGTGATCGGTTGCGGGGCCGCACCCGCTGGAGCGAAGCGGTCCGGCACGAGCACGCCCTGGGCAATGCACTGCCCGGCTTGGCCGACGTCGGCTTGCGCCTCAACCTCAACCGCGTCAGCGACGACAACTACTGGAAAGACCTGCCGCGCACCATGCCGCTGCTGACCCAGCGCCTGCTGCCCAACGAGGCCGCGGTGTCGGGGCGCATCGGTCCCGTGGGGGTGACCGCGGGTGTCTACACCTGGCAAACCTTGCAGGACACGGCCTCCCCCATCGTGGCCCCCTATGACCGCAAGCCCCAGGTGGACGCGCGCTGGGAACAACTCAACCGGACGGTGGGCTCGCTGGGTGGGGTGGATTGGTCGCTGACCGGGCAGGCCACACGCTTCACCACCGCACGCACGCCCACCATCACGGCCACGCAGGCCGACGTCAACGGCAACCGCCTCATGGGCATTGCCCAGGTCAGCCGCCTGTGGCAGGCCCCGGGGTGGTTCATCAAGCCCAAGGCCCAATGGCACCTGACCCACTACGAGGTGGAGCAGCCCTTGACCACGGGCCTGCGCACCGCCAGCCGGTCGGTGCCCACGTTCAGCCTGGACAGCGGACTGGTGTTCGAGCGTGACACCCATTGGCTGGGGCGCAACCTGCTGCAAACGCTGGAGCCCCGTGCGTTTTACGTGCACACGCCGTACCGCGACCAGGGTGCGCTGCCCAACTACGACTCGGCGGCCAAGGACTTCAACGCAGGCACCGCCTGGACCGAAAACGTGTTCGGCGGCAACGACCGCATCTCCGACACCCATGCCCTCACGCTGGGGGTGAGTTCACGCTTCATCGACCCGGCATCCGGGGTGGAGGCGGCCCGCCTCAGCCTGGCCCAACGCCTGCGTTTTGCCGATCAGAACGTCACCTTGCCGGGCGGCACCGCCATCACCGACCGAGTGAGCGACATGCTGTTGGGCTCGTCCATCAACTGGGACCCGCGATGGTCGTTTGACAGTTCGGTGCAGTTCAACCCCAAGGAGCGCCGCTCCCAGCGCACCACGCTGACCGGTCGCTACCACCCCAGGCCCTACCATGTGTTCAGTGCCGCCTACCGCCTGCAGCGGGCGGGCGGTTTGCTGCCCGCCAGCGAACAGCTCGATGTGGGCTGGCAGTGGCCCCTGACGTCCCTTGGTGATGCCACGGCGTCGGTGCCGCCGCCGGGTGGCCGTTCCGCCCCTGGCCGCTGTGCGGGGCGCTGGTACAGCGTGGGGCGCATCAACTACAGCGTGCCCGACAGCAAGGTGG
>DASUON010000058.1:0-2044 GCA_036276615.1 Burkholderiaceae bacterium | reverse complement strand
CAAAGCCGGTGTAGGGCTGGCCGGTGGCCTCGCACCGGTTGGTCCAGTGGAACTGCACGGTCTGGCGCAGCATCAGCCCGGCGGCCTGGGCGGCGGTCACGTCGTCGGCATGGGCAAACAGCAGGTGCAGGGATGACAAGTCTTGCTGCCGCGCCCGCTCCACCAGCGCGTGCACCAGGGCCAGCCGGGCTGCCGCGTCCACGGCCAGCAGGCGAGGGCCGGGCACCGGGGTGAAGGGCACGGCCACCACGCCCTTGGGGTAGTAGGCCAACCCATGGCGGGCATGGGCGTCGGCCCAGGCCCAGTCGAAGACGTATTCGCCATACGAATGGCTTTTGAGGTACAGCGGCGCGGCAGCCAGCAGGTGTTGGCCGTCGGCCGACCACAAGGTCACCAGTTGCAGGGCCCAGCCGGTGGCGGGCACGGCGCTGCCGCTGTCCAGCAGGGCACCGAGGTATTGCGGTGTCATGAACGGGGCGGCGTCCCGGCCCTGGCGGCGTTCAGCCTCCAGCAGCGTTTGCCAGGGGGACAAGCCCACCTCGTCGGGATGGTTCAGGACCCGAATGACATAATCGTTTGACCCCTTGCCCCCCGACGGGGCCGCGCCTTGCTTCTGGATTTCCGCTCGCATGACCTTCCCAATTTGTCTGGCCCAGCTCAACTTCGTGGTGGGCGACCTTCAGGGCAATGCCCGTCGCATCATCGATGCCGCCCACCAGGCCCACGCCCAAGGGGCCCGGCTGCTGGTCACGCCCGAATTGGCCCTGTGTGGTTATGCCGCCGAAGACCTGTACCTGCGCCCCGGCTTTCTGGATGCCTGTGATGATGCCTTGGCCCAGGTGGTGGCGGGCACGGCGGGGCTGAATGGCCTCACGTTGGTGGTGGGTCATCCCCAGCGGCTGGCGGCGGGGGAGACCACCGTCCAGCCTCAGCACAGCCGCAGCGTGCGCGAGGCCCAGCTGTACAACGCCGCCAGCGTGTGGCGCGACGGCCAGCAGGTGGCGCTGTACTGCAAGCAAAAGCTGCCCAACTACCAGGTGTTTGACGAACGGCGCTACTTTGTGCCCGGGCACCACCCGGTGGTGTTTGACCTGCCCGACGCCCAGGGCGCGTCGGTGAAGGTGGGGCTGCTGATTTGTGAAGACGCCTGGTTCGACGAACCGGCCTTGGCCGCCCGCGACGCGGGTGCACAACTGCTGCTGGTCATCAACGCTTCGCCGTTCCACACCGGCAAGGGCAGCGAGCGCGAAGACACCATGCGCCAGCGCGTGGCCCGCACCGGGCTGCCGCTGGTCTACACCCACCTGGTGGGCGGGCAGGACGAAATCGTGTTCGAGGGCCGCAGCTTCGCGCTCAACGCTGATGGTTCGCTGGGCTTCCGGGCGGAAAGTTTCAAGGAAAATCTGGCTCTGCCGCTTATAGAAAAAGCGCAAGCAGCTATCAAAATAGTAGGGGCTGTGGCGGCAGAGGACTCGCTGGAGGCCGACCTGTGGCACGCCCTGGTGCTGGGTGTGCGCGACTACGTGGGCAAAAACGGCTTTCCCGGGGCGCTGCTGGGCTTGTCGGGCGGCATCGACTCGGCGCTGGTGCTGGCCATTGCCGTGGACGCCCTGGGCAAGGACAAGGTGAGGGCGGTCATGATGCCTTCGCCCTACACCGCCGACATCAGCTGGATCGACGCCCGCGACATGGCCGCCCGCCTGGGGGTGCGCTACGACGAAATCGACATCCGCCCGCACTTCGAGGCGTTCAAGGCCAGCCTGGCCTTCGACTTTGCTGGTTTGCCTGAAGACACCACCGAAGAGAACCTGCAGGCCCGCATCCGCGGCACGCTGCTCATGGGCTTGAGCAACAAGTTCGGCAGCATCGTGCTGACCACCGGCAACAAGAGCGAAATGGCCACCGGCTACTGCACGCTGTACGGCGACATGGCCGGCGGCTTCGCGGTGATCAAGGACGTGCCCAAGACCCTCGTCTTCGACCTCTGCCGCTGGCGCAACCGGAAGGCCGGGCGGGAGCTGATCCCGGAGAGCACGATCACGCG
>DASUON010000057.1:0-12020 GCA_036276615.1 Burkholderiaceae bacterium | reverse complement strand
CGAACCGACACGGTGTTTAGCACCGGCAGATTTTGAATCTGCTGCGTCTACCAATTTCGCCACTCCGGCAGCGGGGAAGCCCTGAATTATGGCACAGTGTTTGGCACTGTCCGCAAACCAAGCCACGTTCACATGACCTCTTCTGCCCATCCCGTGTACCCCACCATTGAAGATGTGATCGGCCACACCCCCCTGGTGGCCCTGCGCCGCATCGGTGCCGAGGTGTGCGCGGCCAACCGCAACGTCATCCTGGGCAAGCTGGAGGGCAACAACCCGGCGGGTTCGGTCAAGGACCGGCCCGCGCTGTCCATGATCCGCCGGGCCGAGGAGCGGGGCGAGATCCGCCCGGGAGACACCCTCATCGAAGCCACCTCGGGCAACACCGGCATTGCGCTGGCCATGGCTGCGGCCATCAAGGGCTACCGCATGATCCTCATCATGCCGGAGGACCTGAGCATCGAACGCGCCCAGACCATGAAGGCGTTTGGGGCCGAACTCATCCTCACCCCCAAGAGCGGCGGCATGGAGTACGCCCGCGACCTGGCCGACCAGATGGTGGCCCAGGGCAAGGGCCGGGTGCTGGACCAGTTTGCCAACGCCGACAACCCGCGGGTGCATTTCGAAACCACTGGCCCCGAAATCTGGCAGCAGACCCACGGACGGGTGACCCACTTCGTGAGCGCCATGGGCACCACCGGCACCATCACCGGGGTGTCCCGTTTCTTGAAGCAGCAAAACGCGGCGGTGCGCGTCATTGGCGCACAGCCCAGCGAAGGCTCGCGCATCCCGGGCATCCGCAAGTGGCCGCAGGAATACCTGCCCAAGATCTACGACCCCAGCGGGGTGGATGAGCTGGCCCTGGTGAGTCAATCCGATGCCGAGGACATGTGCCGCCGCCTGGCGCGGGAAGAGGGCATTTTTGCGGGCATTTCCGCCGCCGGGGCCTGCCAGGTGGCCTTGAACCTGGCCCGCACGGTGCAGGACGCCACCATCGTCTTCATTGTGTGTGACCGGGGCGACCGCTACCTGTCCACCGGCGTGTTTCCTGCATGACATCGCCCGTCTACCGCCACTGCCCGCAATGCGCCACGGGCCTGGCCACGGTGGAGGCGCTGGAAGACGGTGGCCTGAAGTCCCGTTTGCGCTGCCCGGCCTGCGGGTGGACACACTGGAACAACCCCACGCCAGTGCTGGCGGCCATTGTCCAGTTGCCCGATGGCCGGGTGCTGCTGGCGCGCAATGCCGCGTGGACGAACCGCCTGTTCGCCCTTATCACCGGCTTCATGGAGGCGGGTGAAACCCCCGAAGAAGGCATTGCCCGCGAGGTGAATGAAGAAACCGGGCTGACCGTGGACGCCCTGCAACTCATCGGCGTGCACGAGTTCCTGCGCATGAACCAGGTCATCATCACCTACCACGCCCGCTGCCATGGCGAGGTGCGGCTGTCGCCCGAGCTGGCCGAGTACAAACTGTTTGCGCTCCAGGACATCCGCTGCTGGCGTGCCGGCACGGGCCTGGCGCTGGCCCAGTGGCTGCGCAGTCAGGGGTTGGAGCCGTCGTTCATCGACCTCCCGACCTGAGCCGCCCCTCCTACAATCGCTGCCCACAACGAGGACACACATGAACGCCGACAAAGAACTCGACGCCCGGGGTCTGAACTGCCCGCTGCCCATCCTGCGGGCCAAGAAGGCTTTGGCTGAGCTGGAAAGTGGCCAGACCCTGAAGATCGTGGCCACCGATGCAGGCTCGGTGCGGGACTTTCAGGCCTTTGCCCGCCAGACGGGCAACGAAATGCTGCACCAGGAAACCGTCAACGGCGAACACATCACGGTGTTGCGCCGCCGCTGACCACCGCTGACGACTGCCGCTGACCGCTCCCACAGCGGCCAGCGGGGCGCAAGCGTCAGGCACCCAGGCGGGTCAGCTGGTCTTTCACCTTGGCCAGCATGGCCGTGAAGTCGGCCACCCGTTTCTTCTCTTGCTCGATCACGGCGGGCGGGGCCTTGGCCACAAAGGCCTCGTTGCCCAGCTTGGCGTTGGCCTTGCCGATTTCGGTTTCCAGGCGCGTGGCTTCCTTGCCCAGGCGGGCCTTCTCGGCGGCCACGTCCACTTCCATGAACAGGCACAGGCGGGCCTCGCCGACCACTGCCACCGGGGCGGACTGCGCGGCGGCGGCCCAGGCGGCCTCGTCGGCAAACACCTTCACCTCGTTCAGTTTGGCCAGGGCCTGCAGCACCGGGGCGGCGGCGGTCATGAAGGCGGTGTCACCCACCACGAACAGCGGCAGGCGGGTGGCGGGGGACACGTTCATTTCGCCGCGCAGGTTGCGGCAGGCGTCCACCACCGACTTCAGCTTGGCCACATGGGCCTCGGCGGCGGTGTCGATGCGCTCGGGCTGGCTGACGGGGTAGGCGGCCACGCTCACCGATTCACCCGCCCGGCCCGCCACAGGGGCCACCTTCTGCCACAGCTCTTCGGTGATGAAGGGGATGATGGGGTGGGCCAGGCGCAGGATGGTTTCCAGCGTGCGGATCAGCGTGCGGCGGGTGCCGCGCTGGGTTTCGGCGTTGCCGGTCTGGATCTGCACCTTGGCAATTTCCAGGTACCAGTCGCAGAACTCGTTCCAGACAAAGTCGTAGATGGCGTTGGCCACGTTGTCCAGCCGGTATTCGGCAAAGCCCTTGGCCACTTCGGCCTCCACGCGCTGCAGGGCGGAGACGATCCAGCGGTCGGGCTGGCTGAACGCCAGGTAGCCGCCGCCGGGCACGCAGGCGTCGGCGGTGTGGTCGTTCAGGCCGCAGTCCTGGCCTTCGCAGTTCATCAGCACAAAGCGGGTGGCGTTCCACAGCTTGTTGCAGAAGTTGCGGTAGCCCTCGCAGCGCTTGCTGTCGAAGTTGATGCTGCGGCCCAGGCTGGCCAGGGCGGCAAACGTGAAGCGCAGCGCGTCGGCCCCGTAGGCGGGGATGCCGTCGGGGAATTCCTTTTCGGTCTGCTTGCGCACCTTGGGCGCGGTTTCGGGCTTGCGCAGGCCGGTGGTGCGTTTGTCCAGCAGCGGGCCCAAGGCAATGCCGTCGATCAGGTCCACGGGGTCGAGCACGTTGCCTTCGGACTTGCTCATCTTCTGGCCCTGGGCGTCGCGCACCAGGCCATGGATGTAAACGTGTTTGAACGGAACCTTGCCAGTGAAGTGGGTGGTCATCATGATCATCCGGGCCACCCAGAAGAAGATGATGTCGTAGCCCGTCACCAGCACGCTGCTGGGCAGGTACAGGTCGAGATCAGACAGTGCTGAACCGGCGTCCAACCCGCCGCCGGGCCGCCCCAAGGCGGGTTGCGCCCCCTCGGGGGGCAGCGCAGGCGCTTGGGCGCCAAGCGTGGGGGTCTCGGTTCTCAGGCTGGAGAACGGCACCAGGGCGCTGGAGTACCAGGTGTCCAGCACGTCTTCGTCGCGGGTCAGCGGGCCGGTGTATCCGGCTTTTTGGGCCTTGTCGCTTGCTGCTTCTGCGCTGGTTGCTACAAAAACTTCACCATTGCTGCCGTACCAGGCGGGGATCTGGTGGCCCCACCACAGTTGGCGGCTGATGCACCAGTCCTGGATGTTGTTCATCCACTGGTTGTAGGTGTTGACCCAGTTCTCGGGCACAAAACTCACCTGGCCGCTCTGCACGGCGTCGATGGCTTTTTGCGCAATGCTCTTGCCGGTGGCGTCGCCTGCGCCCACCTTGTTCATGGCCACAAACCACTGGTCGGTCAGCATGGGCTCCACCACCTGGCCGGTGCGGGCGCAGATGGGCAGCATGAGCTTGTGGGGCTTGATCTCCACCAGCAGGCCCTGGGCTTCCAGGTCGGCCAGCACGGCCTTGCGGGCGTCGAAACGGTCCTGCCCCTGGTAGGCCGCGGGTGCCTGGTCGTTGACCTTGGCGTCCAGCGTGAAGATGGTGATCATGGGCAGGTTGTGCCGCAGGCCCACCTGGTAGTCATTGAAGTCGTGTGCCGGGGTGACCTTCACCACGCCGGTGCCGAATTCCTTGTCCACGTGGGCGTCGGCAATCACCGGGATCAGGCGGCCGGTGAGCGGCAGGCGCACCTGCTGGCCCACCATGTGGCGGTAGCGGTCGTCCTCGGGGTGCACCATCACGGCGGTGTCGCCCAGCATGGTTTCGGGGCGGGTGGTGGCCACCACCACGGTGTCGGAGCCATCGGCCAGCGGGTAGCGGATGTGCCACAGCTTGCCCTCGGCCTCGGTGCTTTCCACTTCCAGGTCAGACACCGCGCTTTTCAGCACCGGGTCCCAGTTGACCAGGCGCTTGCCGCGGTAGATCAGGCCCTGCTCGTACAGCTTCACGAAGGTGTCGGTCACCACGGCGCTGAGCTTGTCGTCCATGGTGAAGTACTCGCGGCTCCAGTCCACGCTGTCGCCCATGCGGCGCATCTGGGTGGTGATGGTGTTGCCGCTCTGCTCTTTCCACTCCCACACCTTGGAGACGAAGTTCTTGCGGGCTTCGGCGGGGGTGGGGCCCATGTCGTGGCGGCTCTTGCCCTGGCCTTGCAGCTGGCGTTCCACCACGATCTGGGTGGCAATGCCCGCATGGTCGGTGCCGGGAATCCAGGCGGTGTTGAACCCGGCCATGCGGTGGTAGCGGGTCAGGCTGTCCATGATGGTCTGGTTGAACGCATGGCCCATGTGCAGCGTGCCGGTCACGTTGGGCGGGGGCAGCTGGATGCAGAAGTTGCGGCCCGCCGCAGCGGCGTCGGCATTGGCCTGGCCCGTGCCGCGAAAGCCCGCGACGCCGTAGCCGCGGCGTTCCCATTCGGGGCCCCAATGGGCTTCGAGGGCGGCAGGTTCAAACGATTTGGACAGGCTGTTCAAGCCCGGCTGGGCAACGGTGTCGGACATGGTGATGGGGTCAAGCTGGGGCCACCGCACCTTGCGCCCCGCCAGCAGCGGGTGGTCGGCGGGAGAAGGGGGGCAGCCTCGGAGGCACACAAAAGAGCCGTTGATTTTACGGGGCGGCACAATCGTCCGCTGGCGTGCCCCCGTTGGGCAGCCGCATCGACAGAAAGGGAGAAACACCATGTGGCTTCGTGCAAGTTTGGCCGTGTTGACGGCTGTGGGGGTGACGGCTGCCTACCTGCTGACCTGGCCCGTGCCCATCCAGGCCGTGGCCTGGACCGCACCCGTGGCCCCGGGCTACCAGGGGGCGCACGCCGCCAACACCCGGTTGCAGGGGCTGCAGCACCTGTCGCTGGGCGACGAGGTGGGGCCTGAGCACGTGGTGGCCGCCCCCGAAGGCGGGGTGTACACCACGGTGGCCAGCGGCAAGCTGCTGTGGCTGTCGGCCGACGGACAGCAGCGCCGGGTGGTGGCCGACACCCAGGGCCGGGTGCTGGGCTTCGACCTGGACCGCCAGGGCCAGCTGATTGCCGCCGACGCCCTGCGCGGTCTGCTGCGTGTTTCCCCCCAAGGTGGCGTGACGCTGCTGGTGGACGCGGTGGACGGCGACCCCATCCGTTACGCCAACTCGGTGGTGGTGACCCGGCAGGCGCAGCAGCCGGAGCGTTTCTACTTTTCAGACGCCTCGGCCCGGTTTGCGCCCCGCGAATGGGGTGGCACCTTCGAGGCCAGCGTGCTGGACATCCTGGAGCAATCGGCCACCGGGCGGGTGCTGGTGCACGACCCCGCCACCGGGCGTACCGAGGTGGTGGCCCGCGGCCTGTCGTTTGCCAATGGCGTGGCGCTGTCGGCGGACGAGTCCACGCTGTACGTGGCCGAGACCGGGCGCTACCGGGTGTGGGCCATCCCGGCATCGGCCCGCGGGCTGGACCTCAGCCAGGGCCCCAGCGGCGGTGCCCAGGTGCTGCTGGACAACCTGCCAGGCTACCCCGACAACCTGATGCGCGGCCTGGACGGGCGCATCTGGATGGGCTTTGCCAAGCCCCGCAACCCGGTGATCGACGGCATGGCCACCAAGCCCTGGCTGCGCGAGCTGACGCTGCGCCTGCCCCGGGCGTGGTGGCCCATTCCCAAGGCTTACGGGCATGTGGTGGCGTTCAACGAGCAAGGGCAGGTGGTGGCCGACCTGCAAGACCCGGCGGGCAATTACCCCGAAACCACGGCCATCACCGAAACCCCCGACCGGCTTTACGTGCAAAGCCTGCACGCCCACACCCTGGGTTGGTTGCCCCGGACGGTGCTGGCTGCGCCCTGACGGATGCGCACCCCCGGGGGGTGGCCGGGGATGATTGCTATGTATTGTGTAGCTGCTTGCGCTTTTGAATAAAGCGCTGGACGCTGTTTTTGTTCAGGCCGCCCCGCGCCCCTTCTGGCTCTGGAAATACACCACCTTGCGGGCTCGCATCACCTCGCCCAGGGGGCGGTGGGCGGCCAGCGCGGCCCAGGGGTCGAACACGGCGGCTTCGACGGTTTTGGCCAGTTCGGTGTCGGGGCTGGCCACCTGCCGCGGCAGGGTCAGGGTGGCCACCTCGGTGTAGGGCGACAGCCATTCGATGCTGGCGTCCTCAATCGGCGTGAGCTTGTCGTTCAGGTAAGGCTGCAAGTCCAGCGCGTAGTACAAGGGGCGGGTGGCCAGGCGTTTGGCCATGTCCAGGCCCCAGCTTTGGGCGTCGGTGTCGGGGGCGCCGTGGTCACCGGTGGGGCGCAGCCGCACCCGCACGGCGTAGGGGCCGCAGGCGATGGGGGCGGCGCTGTAAAACGCCTGGTGGGCAAAGCCTGCAAAGGGCTGGCCCATGCTCTTGATGAGGCCCAGCATGCGGGCGGTGCCCGCCAGAAAGCCGTGGTGGCGGATCAGGTGCTTGAGCAGGGCCGCAGGCCCCTGGGTGGCGGCCATGACCACGTCCACAAACTCCACGCTGGTGGCAAAGCCGAAATTGGAGCGGTTGATGAGCGCAAAACACTGCACGTTGGTGGGGCCGTGGCCCAGGGCGCTGTCGCCGTGCACGCCGTGCACCGCCAGCGAAAAGCCCCGGATGTCGGGCTTGCGGTCGGGGGCGCGGTCCATGCCGCCGTTGGACAGGCGCACCACCGTGCGGTAGGTGTTGGGTTGGGCAAACAGGCCGTGGCGGGCAAAGTCGGGCAGGTTGTCGGCCACGCTGAGCAGGCCTTCGATGGCCAGCACCTGTTTGCGGTGCAAGGCCCGCCCCTCACCCTGTTTGGCCGATTTGCGCTGCTGCAACTCGGCAAAGCGCTGGGCGTAACCTGCGAAGCGTTGGGCTTCGTCAGGGCTGACCACTTCGGTCCATTGGGTGCTGGGGGTTGGGGCTTGCATGGGGGGCCTCGATCAGGCGAGTTCGATCACCACGTCAATGTTGCCACGGGTGGCGTTGGAATAGGGACACACCTGGTGGGCGGTGTCCACCAGCTTCTGGGCCACAGCACGGTCCATGCCGGGCACGCTGACCACCAGCTTGGCATTGATGCCAAAGCCCTGGGGGATGGGGCCGATGCCCACCGAGGCGGTGATGGCGGTGTCGGCGGGCAACGGCAGCTTTTGCATGGCGGCCACGTGTTTCATGGCGCCGATGAAGCAGGCGGAGTAACCGGCGGCAAACAGCTGCTCGGGGTTGGTGGCACCGCCGGGGCCGCCCAGTTCCTTGGGGGGGGACAGCTTGACGTCCAGCAGGCCGTCGCTGGACACCGAGCGGCCGTCGCGGCCTCCGGTGCTGGTGGCCACGGCGGTGTAGAGCACTTTGTCGAGAGAGGTGGGCATGGTGAGTCCTTGGAAGGTCAGGGGGTGGAAAACGCTCAGGCCAGCAGCACGGCGGCCAGGGTGATGAGGCCGGGTATGCCTTGGATGAACAGGATTTTTTTGCTGGAGGTGGCGGCACCGAACACACCGGCCACCACGATGCAGCCCAGGAAGAACAGCTTGATGGCCGTGCCCGCAGGGCCCAGGGCCAGACCCCAGATCAGGCCCGCGGCCAGAAACCCGTTGTACAGGCCCTGGTTGGCGGCCAGCACCTTGGTGGCCTTGGCAAAGTCGGGGGTGAGGCCGAAGGCCTTGTGGCCTTTGGGCGTGTCCCACCAGAACATTTCCAGCACCAGGATGTACAGGTGCAGGGCCGCCATCAAGGCGGTGAGGATGTTGGCCACAAGGGTCATGAAGCGTCTCCTGGGTGGGTGGGTTGAAATGGTTGGCTGGCCTGTGCTGCCAGCAGGCGGTCGCGCAGGGCGTGCAGGTCCTGGGTCAGGCGAACCAGTTCGCTGGCGCTGCACGCAATGGTTTTCAGCATGCGGCCGGGGATGCAGGCGGCTTTTTGTTTCAGGGCATGCCCTTCGGGCGTGAGGACGATGTGCACCCGCCGCTCGTCTTCGGTGCTGCGCTGGCGCTGCACCCAACCCGCGGCTTCCATGCGCTTGAGCAGGGGGGTGAGGGTGCCGCTGTCCAGGAACAGGCGTTCGCCCAGCTCGGACACGGGCAGGTCGTCACGCTCCCACAACACCAGCAGCACCAGGTACTGGGGGTAGGTCAAGCCCAGTTCACCCAGCACCGGCTTGTAGGCCTTGGTCATGGCCAGGGATGCCGAGTACGCGGCAAAACACAGCTGGTGCTCCAGGCGGAGGGCGGGGGTGGCATCGGTGGGCATGGTCTGAATTATACGCAATTCAATTGCGTACAATATAAATTTCAAGCAGCCCCGTGGACGGTGGAAAGGCGGTGTGCAGGTGCGTGACAAAATCCGCGCATGCTGTTCCTGATCTCCCCCGCCAAGGCCCTGGACTACGACACCCCGCCCGTCACGGCCACGCACACGCAGCCGCTGTTCGTGCCGCAGGCGGCCGAGCTGATCGAGGTGCTGCGGCAAAAGAGCCCGCAGGACATTGCCAGCCTCATGGGCCTGAGCGATGCGCTGGCCGGTCTCAACGTGGGGCGCTACCAGGCGTGGCAACCCCGCTTCACCCCGGCCAACGCCAAGCAGGCGGTGCTCGCCTTCAATGGCGACGTGTACGAAGGGCTGGACGCCAAGACCCTGCCCGAGGCCGATCTGGCCTGGGCGCAGGCGCACCTGTGCATCCTCAGTGGCCTGTACGGCGTGCTGCGCCCGCTGGACCTGATGCAGCCCTACCGCCTGGAAATGGGCACCCGGCTGGCGACGGCGCGGGGCAAGAACCTGTACCAGTTCTGGGGCGAGCGCATTGCGCAGTACCTGAACGAGCGCGCCCGCGCCGATGCCACACCAGTGGTCATCAACCTGGCCAGCGAGGAGTACTTCAAGTCGGTGGACCGCAAGGTGCTGCAACCCCGGGTGGTGAACTGTGTGTTCGAAGAACACCGCGGCGGCGGGCAGTACAAGGTGATCAGCTTCATGGCCAAGCGGGCCCGGGGGCTGATGGTGCGTTACGCCGTGCAGCACCGGGCGCAGCGCCCTGAGGACCTGCTGGGCTTTGACCTGGAAGGCTACGCCCACCAGCCCGCACTCTCCACCCCCGACACCCTGGTGTTCCGCCGCGACCGCGCGGGCGCCTGACCGTTTCCGTTTCTTATCCTCACCCCGCCCAGGAGCCCCGCCATGGCCCAGACCATCACCCCCGAGTTGCGTCAGTGGATCGTTGAACAGGTGCAGGCGGGGTGCAGCCCCGAGTCGGTGCTGCAATCCATGCGCGACGCGGGCTGGCAGGAGAGCGTGGCTTTGCTGGCGCTGGAGACCACCCTCACCAACCACCTGAAGCAGCAGGGCGTGAACGTCGATGCCGTGCTGGCGGCGCAGACCCTGGACGAGGTGCAGGCCGCGGTGGCGCAGGTGCCCGCCCAGCCACAGATGGCCGCCGCAGACCCACGCCCCAGCGACGCCGGGCGGCACACGGCGCGCGTCCACAAGCGGGTGCCCGAGCCCGACCTCACCGGCTCGCCCCGCCAGATCGACCTGGGCGATCGCGTGGTGGATGTGCTGCTGTCGGTGGCCCGCCCCCGGGTGGTGGTGTTCGGCAACTTCCTCAGCGCTGAAGAGTGCGACGGCCTCATTGCCCTGGCGCGGCCCCGCATGGCCCGTTCCCTCACTGTGGAAAACAACACGGGGGGCGAAGCCGTCAACGCCGACCGCACCAGCAACGGCATGTTCTTTCGCCGGGGCGAGTCCGAGCTGATCACCCGCATCGAAGCCCGCATCGCCCGCCTGACCCACTGGCCGGTGGAAAACGGCGAGGGCGTGCAGGTGCTCAACTACAAGGTGGGGGCGGAGTACAAGCCGCACTACGACTACTTCGACCCCGCCGCCCCCGGCACCCCCACCATCCTCAAGCGGGGTGGGCAGCGCGTGGGCACGCTGGTCATGTACCTCAACAACCCCGAGCAGGGCGGCGGCACCACCTTCCCCGACGCGGGCCTGGAGGTCTGTCCTCAGAAGGGCCATGCGGTGTTCTTCAGCTACGAACGCGCCCACCCCTCCAGCCAGACGCTGCACGGCGGCGCGCCGGTCATTGCCGGCGAAAAGTGGGTGGCCACCAAGTGGATGCGCGAGCGCGAGTTTGCCTGATGGCTGTGAGAAAAAATGGCATACAGCGCTTTTTCTGGTTGAACTGTCTGCTATGAAAATAAGAGCAAATGGCTTGCAGTTCGACGTGCAGGTGGACGAGCCACTGCCCACGCCGTCCGCGCCCTCCGCGCCCGGGCAAGCGTCCACCGTGCTGCTCACCATGGGCCTGGGGATGCAATGGGTGGCCTGGCCCGAGCCGTTTGTGGACGCCTTGCGCCGCGCAGGCCACCGGGTGGTGCGATACGACAACCGGGACATCGGCCTGTCGTCCCACCTGGACGACCTGGGCCAGCCCAACATGCCCTGGCAGTTCGTCAAGCACAAGCTGGGTTTCACCCCCACCCACCCCTACACCCTGCAGGACATGGCGCAGGATGCGCTGGGCATCCTCGACGCGCTGGGCGTGGACCGCGCCCACCTGATCGGCGTGAGCATGGGCGGCATGATTTCCCAGCGCATGGCCGCCACCGCGCCGCAGCGCGTGCGCAGCCTCACCAGCGTGATGAGCAGCAGCGGCGCACCGGGCCTGCCCGGCCCCACGGCCGCCGTCTCCAAGGCCATGATGCAACGCCCTGCCAGCCTGGACCCGCAAGACATCGTGGCCCAAACCCTGGCCCTGTTCCGCGTGATTGGCAGCCCCGCCTACCCGCAAGACGCCGCCCACCTGCGCGAGCGCCTGCTGGCCGGGGTGCTGCGCAGCTACCACCCCCAAGGTGTGGTGCGCCAGACGCTGGCGGTGGTGGCCGACACCGACCGCCACACGCTGTTGCCCCGCATCACCTGCCCCACGCTGGTCATCCACGGCACGGCCGATCCGCTGGTGCCCCTGGCCTGCGGCGAAGACACGGCGCGGCGCATTCCCGGGGCGCGGTTTCATGCCATTGCCGGCATGGGGCACGACTGGCCGCCCGCCCTCATCCCCCAATGGCTGGACCTGATCCTGCCGCACCTGGCCAACGCCTGAGCCTCGCATGAACCACCCCACCCCCGACCAGTCGCAGCTGGGCAAAACCAGCGCCTACGCCGACCGCTACGACCCCAGCCTGCTGTTTCCGCTGCCCCGTGCGCCCAAGCGCGAAGAGGTGGGCATCCACGGCAGCCTGCCGTTTCTGGGCGCTGATTTGTGGATGGGTTACGAGCTGAGTTGGCTCAACCCCAAGGGCAAGCCGCAGGTGGCCATTGCGCTGTTCACGGTGCCGGCGGAAACGCCCCACATCATCGAGAGCAAGAGCTTCAAGCTCTACCTCAACAGCTTCAACAACACCGTGTTTGCCGACGCCGACGCGGTGCGCCACACCCTGCGCACCGACCTCACCGAAGCCGCTTGGCGCGGTGCCCCCGCCGTGATGGCCAGCGTGGGGGTGCAATTGCTGCTGCCCGAGCAGTTCGACCAGCAACCCATCCACGAGCTGGACGGCCTGAGCCTGGACCGGCTGGACGTGGAGTGCAGCCGCTACACCCCCGCGCCCGAGCTGCTGACCGCGGCGTTTGACGAGCAGCCAGTGACCGAAACCCTCACCAGCCACCTG
>DASUON010000056.1:0-2321 GCA_036276615.1 Burkholderiaceae bacterium | reverse complement strand
GAGGACTTCAAGTTCTGGATGGCGCACGAATTGGCGCATGTCTATACGCCGAGCTTGGCGGGTACCGATGAAGGTGAGGAATTTGCCGATGCCTTGGCCGGCGCCCTGCTGTTTCCGAAGTCGCTGGCCGAGGAGGCGTATCCCCTGGCCATTCGACAACGGTCGTCAGCTGGTGAAATTCGGGTGCTGCAGCGGTTTGCCAACGCCCACGCCATTTCGCTGTTCAGCGTGTTCAGCGAAATCAACAACTACGCCACAGCGCATGGGTTGCCTCTGTTGCGCAACAAGGAATCCGAAATCCATGCGATTCGCAACAGCCTGCGAGGAAAGCTCATCAGTGAAAGTCTTTTTGAGCCCCTGCCACCCCCGCCTGCAGATTACGTTGCGTCAGCCCAGAACGTGTTTCGCAGTGGATTTTTCGCGGCCTTGCAGCGGATGATCAAAAGCAAAGGCACCGGTGCAGGGTATGTCCAGCAAGTCATGGACATACCCATGCAGGACGCTGCGGGGCTTCACGGAGAGTTGAGCCGTTGACACTGGTTCTGCTGGACACAAATGCCTACCTTCGCTTGGCAAAACGTGTCAGGCCAGCGGTGGGTGTCCGGTTCGGACAGAAGGGATACGTCCTCACGATCCACAAGTTGGTTGAGGACGAGGTCCATCGCAACCCTCGCCTGCGTGCGACCTACCCTTGGTTTGACGCCGAGGAGTTTGCAAGCGAACGGCTGGCCAGACAGATTCGCCTGAGCGAAGCAGAAAAGGCCAGCATCCATGCGGCTCAAAGCGTGCTGCACGGGTGGGTTCTGACAGATCCCGATCCCTACACCACCGGAGGCCGGTCCCCGCCTGGGGCGACGGATTGCTGGTTGCTGGCCCTTGGCCAGATCAAAGAAGCCATTGTCGTGACGGATGATCTGGGCATGCACATGTTGGCAGAGACCTTCGGCATTCCCGTATGGCATGGCTACGAACTTCTCGACAAACTCCGCTCTGCCAGGGTGGTCGATCCGCCGTTGATCAGGGAGATCTACGCGGCCCTGGAGGCCAATGGAGACATCCCCAAAACCTGGCGGGAAGCGAAGCACACGGTGTTTCTCAAGATATTCGGCCCCAAAGAACGTCCATCGGCGCGGCCAGGGGGACGCGGCTGAATCAGCGGTTCCCACTTTCACTGTGCAGGACCAAAGAGTCTGCCATGTTCACGTGTGCAGCGTTTGCACGACACGCAAGGCAAATGCCCTGTCTCAGGCCTCGGCCTCAGCCTGCTGCTCCCCACGCGATGTCCCTCAACGCGCCGGGCTGCCGCGCAGGGCCTGCACTTGAAGCTCGGTCACCGGGGTGGCCTGGTGGCCCCACTGGGTGCGGATGTGGGTGAGCACCGCGGCCAGCTCGGCGTCGGACAGTTGCAGCACAAAGGGCGGCATGCCAAACGGGCGGGGGTGGCCCGCCGTGGCCGGGGCGTAGCCGCCGTTCATGACCATCTGCACCAGGTTGGCTGGGGATGCCAGCGTGACCGCGCGGTTGCCCGCCAGTGGCGGGTAGGCCCAGTCGGTCAACGGGGTTGAACCGTTGGCCGCCAGTCTGCGGCCCTCACCCTGCATCCCGTGGCAGTCGGCGCAGCGGTCCCGGTACAGGCGTGCGCCCAGCGTGGCCTGGGCCGCCGGAACCGGCGGTGGGCTTGCGGGTGCGGCGGTGGCCGTTGCGGGTGTTGGCGTGGAGGGCGTGGACGGTTTGGCTGTGCGTGGCAACTGGCGCAGGTAGGCGGCCAGGGCTTGCAGGTCGGCCTCGGGCCAGTGCTGGGTGCTGTGCTGCACCACCTCCGCCATGGGACCGGTGACGGTGGACAGGCCCGTGGCGGTGGCGCTGCGCCCCGTGCGCAGCAGGGCCACCACCTGCTCGGGCGTCCAGTCCTGCACGCCGCCCTCGGTCGGGTCGTGCAGCGAGGGGGCGTAGGCGTTCTGGCCCGGCATCAGCCCGCCCGTCAGCGCCAGCGGGTCGGCGCTGCCGCCCAGGGCGTTGCGTGGGGCATGGCAGGCGCTGCAATGGGCGAGGCCCTGGGCCAGGTAGGCCCCGCGTTGCACCGTTTGGGCGGCGGACTCGGGCGCGGACTCGGGCGCGGACTCGGCCGCTGGGGCGGCAGAGGTGGGTGCCATGGAGGCGGCCACGGGCGGGGAGGCGTCTGCCGCCTCGGGGGCCGGGCGGAAGTACAGCGCCCGCCACACCTTCAGCGCGGCCTGGGTGTTGTAGGGCCAGTCCAGCGCTGCGGGGGGCACGGCGCGGTCCGACGGGGGCAGGCTTTGCAGGTAGGCCCACAGCGCGTC
>DASUON010000055.1:0-2710 GCA_036276615.1 Burkholderiaceae bacterium | reverse complement strand
GGGGTCATGTCGGTGGCGCTCAGGTACTCCTTGACCATGGCCTGGCGGAAGTCGCTGAGCACGTGCTGGAAGCTGTGCCCTTCGCTGTGCAGTTGGCGGCGCAGGTGGCGCGGGCTGAGCGCGAGCGCACGGGCCACGGTGTCGATGGTGGGGGTCTGGCCGCGCAGCCGCATCAGCACGTTGCGCACCTGGGTGGCGCAGGGGCTTTGTTCGCCAATGCGGCGCAGCATCAGTTCGCACTGGCGGGCACACAGCGCGTTGAAAGCCTGGTCGTTGCCGCGGATGGGCAGGTCCAGGCTGGGGCGGTTGAAGCGGATGCGCGTTTGCGGCGCGTTGAAGCGGATCGGGCCGTCGAAGTGCTGTGCGTACAGCGCCTGGTGCGCCGGGGCCGGGTAGGACAGTTCCAGGCCCGTCATGTGCGCTGGCGTGCCCGTCAGCACCCCGGCCAGCCGGTACGCCATGACCAACGTTTCCTCGGTGCAGAAGTTGTAGACGAAACCCAGTGGCACGGTTTCCGAGATGAGCAGCGACCAGTCGTTGGGACCGTGTTCTTCCAGCCGCATCTGGATGAGTGTGCCGACCAGGGTGTTGCTGTAGTTCATCCAGTAGTGCACCGCCTCGCGCGCGCTGGGCGCGGACATGATGGCGTGCCCGACCAGCCCCAGGTCCAGCAGTTCGGTCTGGCGGCCGGCCTCCAGACCCAGGCCTTGGTCGCCCGTGAGGGCAATCATGCGGGCCAAGATGGTTTTGGCCTGCGACACATCGATCAGGCAGTCGGGGTCGGACAGCATGGCCTCGCGCAGCCCCGTGCCGGCCAGCACATCGGCGCTGGCGTGGCCGTGGTGCTGCATCAGGGCCAGGTAGTGGCGGAATTTGACGGGGCGGAACATGGGGTGTGGTCTTGCGAGTGGATTGGTCAGCTTTGCATTATTTGTGTTCTCGACAGACATGCAAGCGAAACGTACATTGCTTCGACGCCTGTGGGCGAACAACAAGGAGACTGTGCTGTGCAATCGGATGGATTCAACCCAACCCTGTTCAAACTCTGCGCCTGGTGTGGCGTGATCTTCGTGATGATGTGGCTGGGCGGTGCCGGGCCCATGTCGAGCTGGCTGTATTTGCCGCCGCCATCGGCGGCCGACACGGCGGCCACCACGCTGGCGGATTACACCAGCCGTGACCTGATGCTGATGCGCATCGGCATCACCTTGGCCAACTTCTCTTGCGTCTTCTACCTGGCTTGGGGCATGGCGGTCACGCTGCTGGCGCGCAAGGTGGAAGGCGACTACCCGCTGCTGTTCTACATCCAGGTCCTCAGCCTGGCGGCGTGCGTGGTGGTCATCCTGTACATCGCCTATTTCTGGGGTGCGGCCATGTGGCGCCCGGGCGAAACGTCGGCCGACGTGACGCAGGCGCTGAACGATCTGGGTTGGCTGGGTGTGCTCTACACCGGGGCACCGTTCGCGTCGTACCAGATCGCGCTGGGGGTGGTCACGCTGTCGGACAAATCGCCGCAGCCGGTCTACCCACGCTGGTCGGCCTACTTCAACTTCTTCTCATCGTTCTTCATGTTCGAAGCGGCCGGCATCCTGCTGTTCAAGACCGGGCCGTTCTCGCAGAACGGGCTGTTCGTGTTCTACATGCCGATGGTCATTTTCTTCGTCTGGATCCTGGTGTTCTCTGGGCTGGCGATGCGTGCGGTGCGGGCCAAGGTGGCTTTGGATGGCAGGGCCTGAGGCGGGACGCATGAAGGGTGGGCCAGTCCAGGGGCGGGCACCCGGGCGTTTCACGATCTGGTCTGCGCTCGGGCTGTTCTGGTTCGTGTTCCAGATGTGGGTGTGGGGCCGCTGGGTGACGGGGCCCTACTTCAAGGCTGTGGCGCCGGGCAGTGATCCGATCTCGGACGGCATGCAACTGTTTTTGTTGGTGTGCCAGATCGTCTGTCCGCTGTTGTGCTTGGCTTGCGTGTGGCGCTGGGTGGTGGTGCCGTGGCGGCGCGAAGGGCGCATGAGCAGCGACGTGATGATTGTGCTGGCCTCGCTCACCGTTTGGTTCTGGGACTTTTCGCCCAGCTTCGTGGTGGACCAGGTGACCTACAACTCGCACATGTTCAACCGGGGTTCTTGGGGCCTGCACGCTTGGCCGGGCTGGGTGGGCCCGGGTGGGCACTTGGTGGCCGAGCCCTTGTTGTTCGTGCCACCGGCCTACGTGGTGCTGGTGCTGTCGCAGGTCATCTTCATCTGCTGGCTGTTGCGCAGGTTGAAAGAGCGCCAACCGCAAACCAGCGTGTTGAGCATTGTGGCCACCATCGTGCTCGGTCTGTTCTTTTTGGACAGCGTCATCGAGATGACCTTTCTGCGCACCGGGCTCTATGCCTACACGACCACGGTGCCCGCGCTCACCTTGTTCGCCGGTCAGCCGTACCAGTTCCCCTTGACCGAGGGTTTCTTCTTCGGTGGCCTGGCACTGGGGGCCATCGGCATCCTCAAGTTCTTCAAGGACGACCGGGGGCAGACCTTCGTGGAAAAAGGCATCGACAGGTTGATGGTGGGGCAAGCCACCAAGCAACTGCTGCGCCTGAGCGCCATCTACGGCTGGATCCACACCGCGTTCTTTGCCTTGTACATGGTGCCGGCCATGCTGTTCGCGCTCAATGGCGGGCCCTACCCCAAGTACCCGTCGTACATGAAAAACGGGCTGTGCCAGTACG
>DASUON010000054.1:0-8933 GCA_036276615.1 Burkholderiaceae bacterium | reverse complement strand
GGCCAGCTCGGTGCGAATGCGTGCCCGCTTGCGCAACTCCGGCTCATCAGATTCTGTGACCAAGTCCGCACCAGTGGATCCACTCACAGGTGCTTGCCGTGGAGCGGTACAACCCGACGCCACCACAAGAAGCCCCACCAGGGACGCCAAAGTCAACCAACGGCCATTGATCATGCATTCACCTTCGGTTGAACCCAATGAATGGGCTTGGCCACGTCTCCCCGCAGGGCGGTCATTCGCTCATGGACCCCGGTTCGGTCACGCACATCGCCCGCGAGCTGACCGCATGCGGCATCGATGTCGTCACCTCGGGTCTTCCGAACCGTGGTGACAAAGCCCGCATCACTCAACCGTTTGGCAAATGAGGTCACGGCTTCTTTGTCGGAACAGCGCAACCCGGAGTCGGGAAAGGGGTTGAACGGGATCAGGTTGATTTTGCTGTTGAATCCGTGGGCACGTTCGTTCAAAAGCAGTTGGATCAGTTCATCGGCATGTTGCGACTGGTCGTTCACGCCGTCGAGCATGCAGTATTCAAACGTCAGAAAGTCTCGGGGTGCATGCGGCAGATACGCACGGCACGCGGCCATCAACTCGGCCAAGGGGTACTTGCGGTTCAACGGCACCAGAGAGTCACGCAGCTCGTCATTGGGGGCGTGAAGAGACACCGCCAATGCCACCGGACAGTCGTTGGCCAAGCGCTCCATCATGGGAACCACGCCCGACGTGGACACCGTGACACGACGACGGGACAGGCCATACCCGTGGTCGTCCAACATCACTTTCAGCGCAGGCACCAGCGCCGAGTAATTCTGCAGGGGTTCACCCATGCCCATCATCACCACGTTGGTGATGACACGCTCCGTGGTGCCGAAACGTTGCCGAAGAAAGTGCTCGGCAAACCAGAGTTGCGCCAGGATTTCGCCCGTGGTGAGGTTGCGGCTGAACCCTTGATGTCCAGTGGAACAGAACCGACAGCCCACCGCACAACCCGCCTGAGACGACACGCACAAGGTGCCACGGTCGGCCTCGGGGATGAACACGGTTTCCACCGCGTTGCCCTGCCCCACATCAAACAACCATTTGATGGTCCCGTCGGATGAGTCCTGACGAGACAGCACGGGCAATGCAGTCACCACCGCCGAGGTGGCCAACTTGTCTCGAAGAGATTTGGCGAGATCGGTCATCTGGTCGAACCGATCCTGCCCTTTTTGATGAATCCAGCGAAACAGCTGGACGGCGCGGAAGCGCTTTTCGCCCAGCCTTTCGCAAAAGGCGGTCAACCCCGGCAGATCGAAGTCAAGCAGGTTGACCGCAGCCATCTCAGCGGTTGAAAACGTTCATGCCGGCAAAGAAGAACGCCACTTCCACGGCAGCCGTTTCAGGGGCGTCAGAGCCGTGCACAGCGTTGGCGTCGATGCTGTCGGCGAAGTCAGCACGGATGGTGCCGGCGTCGGCCTTCTTGGGGTCGGTGGCGCCCATCAGCTCGCGGTTCTTCAGGATGGCGTTCTCGCCTTCCAGAACTTGGATCATCACGGGACCGGAGATCATGAAGTCCACCAGATCCTTGAAGAAGGGACGAGCCTTGTGCACGGCATAGAAGGCCTCTGCTTCAGCGCGGGACAGGTGGGCCATGCGAGCGGCCACGACCTTCAGGCCAGCGGCTTCAAAGCGTGCGTAGATTTGACCGATGACATTTTTGGCAACGGCGTCGGGTTTGATGATGGAAAGGGTGCGCTCAATGGCCATGTTGTTTTCCTAAAAGCGAAGTAAATCCGGGATTGTAGCCCGCTGGGGCGATTTTCTGAGCCAGGACGTCAGGCCCACTCAACGACCACCCGAGCGTCCCGGGCCACGCCCTCCTCGGCTCGACCGATCGGCCTTGCGCTGCCGGGCCAATGCATCGGCACCGATGTAGCCCACAGACGTTCTCATGGGATCGGGCTGACCTTCGGCACGCCCTGTGGGCGCAGGCCGCTTTCCCGACGGGTTTCCACGCCCTTTGGGCGGGCGCACCCCGCGTGAGGGTGCTGCGTCACGTGGCATGCCACCACTGGCACGCGTGAGCAAGGCAATGTCGCTGGCATCCAGTTCTACCCAGCTGCCTCGCTTCAATCCCCGCGGCAGCAACATGGAGCCATAACGGATCCGGATGAGGCGGCTGACCGCATGCCCCACAGACTCCATCATCCGTCGAACCTCGCGGTTGCGACCCTCGGAAATGGTCACCCGATACCAGCAATTGGCCCCCTCGCCGCCGCCGTCTTCGATGCTTGAAAACTGCGCCACACCATCGTCCAGGCGAACGCCTGCCAGCAAGCGGTCTTTTTCCTCGTTGCTGAGCGCCCCCAGCACCCGCACCGCGTATTCCCGTTCCAAGCCGAATCGGGGGTGCATGAGTTGGTTGGCCAGTTGCCCTGAATTGGTGAACAGCAACAACCCTTCGGTGTTGAGGTCCAGTCGACCGACAGACTGCCATTTGCCTTGCATGAGCCGTGGCAGGCGGCGGAACACGGTGGGACGGTTTTGCGGATCGTCGTGGGTCACCACCTCGCCCGCGGGTTTGTGGTACGCCAACACCCGGGCAGGCGGTGCCGTGACGCGCACACGCACCACCTTGCCATTCACCTTGACCACATCGCCGTATTGAACGCGTTGCCCGATGTGCGCGGGTTCTCCATTGACCGAAATCCGCCCCTCCAGGATGAGTTGCTCCATTTCCAACCGAGAGCCCATGCCCGCCTGGGCCAGCACCTTGTGGAGTTTGGGGCTGTCCATGTGAGGCGTGAGCACCCGCTTGGCGGGCTCAGCATCAATGGCGGCTGCGGCTTCATCAAATTCGCCGCTCAGAACGGCATCAAAGCTCACGCCTTGGTCGGTTCCTTGTGGCGCGGGGGACTGCGCAATGCCGCCAGGTGTCGCTGGAGACTCTTGGGGAGCGGGGGTGATTTCAGACATGGTCGGTGTTTTCAGGGGGTTCGGCAGCAGATGGGGCCACGGGGGCGGAATCGGCGTCAAGTGACAAATCAAGGGGCAAGGTGGCGTCCGTCGGCAGGAGGTCATCGGACAACTGCTGTTCCAGCACGTCGATGGCAGGCAGTTGGTCCAGCGACTGAAGACCCAGATCATCCAGGAACTGCCTTGTGGTGGCCAGCAATGCCGGTCGCCCCACGGTGTCGCGATGGCCGATCACCTCAATCCACCCACGCTCTTCCAGTTGCTTGAGCAAGGCACTGTTGACCACCACGCCACGAATGTCTTCGATGTCGCCACGGGTCACCGGCTGCCTGTACGCAATGATGGCCAGGGTTTCCAACGTGGCACGGCTGTACTTGGGGGGCTTTTCGGGGTGCAGGCGATCCAGAAACGGGCGAATGCGCCCCTCCGTCTGGAAACGCCAGCCAGTGGCCACTTCGACCAGCGCCACGCCGCGTCCTGTCCAGCGCGTTTGCAAATCGCGCAAGGCGCGTTTGATGGAATCCACGCCCACTTGTTCGTCGAACAGGCCAAAGAGGTCCTTGATCGACAAAGGTTGAGGGCTGGACATCAACGCAGCTTCAATGACGCACTCGGCATCCGATGACTTCATGCTGTTGAGGTGTGAGACCCTGCGCGGGCCGTGCCGCACAGGAAACCGGCATCAAGGCGTGCCAGGAAAGGAGCCAAACAGGTCCGGGGAAAGTAGCCCTGGATTGTAGTGGAGTCCATGGTGGTCCAGGCAGCCGACGATGTCGCTGGGCAGCGGAGCCTCCCAATCGAGCGACACTCCGGTCACCGGATGCCGGAGCATGAGGCGCGTGGCATGCAGCGCCTGCCGTTGGATGTGCGGGCTGCTTCGGCCGCCATAGAGGCCATCGCCCAGGATGGGCTGTCCGATCGACGCGAGGTGCACGCGAATTTGGTGGGTGCGTCCGGTGAACAGCTTGCAGGCCACCAACGCCGCGCTGTCGCATGTATCGAGGCGAACAAACTGCGTCCGCGCGGGTTTGCTGCCTGGGCCGGACGACAACACCGCCATGCGCAAGCGGTTGCCGGGATCCCTCCCCATGGGCTGGTCCACCTGCCGCTCACGAATGCCCTCCCACCGGCGTCCGGTGATGGCCAGGTACAGCCGGGTGACCTCGCGTGCCGCGATCTGCGCCACCAGCGCGTCCATCACCGGGCGCGTCTTGGCCACCACCATCAGGCCCGATGTGTCCTTGTCCAGGCGATGGACGATGCCTGCACGGGGCAGCAACGAGGCCCCGGCGTGGTGGTGCAGCAGGCCATTGAGCAGCGTGCCCGACCAGTTTCCCGCTGCGGGGTGCACCACCAGACCCGCAGGCTTGTTGACCACCAGCAGATGGGCATCCTCATGAAGCACGTCCAAAGGCAAGTCTTCTGCCACAAAGGATCGCGCCTGATCCGTGGGCTTGAGGTCGATGCGGCAGGCATCCCCGGCCTTCACCGCCACGGAGGCTTTGGACACCAGACGACCGTTGACCTGGACGTCTCCCTGCGCCAAGCATTGTTGAATGTAGGACCGGGAAAACCCCGGCAAGTGGCCTGCGAGACATTTGTCCAGGCGCTGGCCATGGTCGGGCACCCCAAACACCAAGTTCACCACCTCGCCCTCAGGCTCTCCATCTCCCAAATTCGGGAGGGCCGATTCATCGGGTACGGTCGATATAATTTTTGACTCCAAATCGGGCTGTCCGGCCATTGAAAGGTTGAGATGCAACGCATCAGATTATCGTTTTTTGGGGGCTGGCGTTTGGCCTTCGCCGTGAGCTGCGCCGCCGGGATGATGGCCGGATGTTCGTCGGCCCCCAAGGACAACACTGCCGGGTGGAGCCCCCAAAAGATCCAGACCGAGGCCTTGGACGAACGCAACTCGGGCAACTTCGAGAAAGCCGTCACGCTGTTCGAAAAGCTGGAGGGCCGCGCCGCGGGCACACCGTTGGCCCAGCAGGCTCAGCTCGACAAGGCGTATGCCCAGTACAAATCGGGCGAGGTCGCGCAAGCCGAGGCCACACTGGATCGGTTCATGAAAAACCATCCTGCCAGCCCGGCGCTGGACTATGCCCTCTACCTGAAAGGGCTGGTGTCCTTCAACGACAACCTGGGGATGTTTGGCTTTCTGTCCCACCAGAACCTGTCCGAGCGGGATCAACAAGCCGCCAAGGTGTCTTTTGAGTCCTTCCGTGAGTTGGTGACCCGTTTTCCCGACTCGCGTTATGCCCCCGACAGCCGTCAGCGCATGGTCTACATCGTGAATTCGCTGGCCGAACACGAGGTGCATGTGGCGCGTTACTACTACCAGCGGGGAGCCTATTTGGCGGCCGTGAACCGGGCCCAAACGGCCCTGTCCGACTACGTGGGGGCTCCGTCACTCGAAGAGGCGCTTTACATCCTGGTCCAGTCCTACGATGCGTTGGGCATGGCGTCGCTCCGGGACGATGCCAAACGCGTGTTGCTGACCAACTACCCCCACTCGGCGTATTTGGCACAAGGGTTCAAGAAGGCTTCCGATCCCTGGTGGAAGCTTTGGTGACCCTTGCGGGTGACGCCCAGCGAAAGCCCCACCATGCTGCATGAACTGAAGGTCACCGCGGGTACGGGCCTGCACAAGGGCGATCGGGATTACCAGCAAGACCAGCTCGGTCTGTGGCCGCACCCCCAGGCCAAGCATTGCCTGCTGGGGGTGATCGCCGACGGGATGGGGGGGCGCAGTGGTGGACGCAAGGCATCCGATCAGGTGCTGATGACCGCGCATCAGCTGTTTGAACGTTTCTCCCCCGGCAAGGATTCGCCGGCCGATTTGCTCAAACAAATTGTGGAAGAGTCTCACACGGTCATTCGGCTGACCGCGGCCTCGTCCGAGCAAGAGCCGCACAGCACCATCGCCGCGTTTGTGCTGACGCCAGACGGTTCGTGCCACTGGATCCACGCGGGCGATTCCCGCATCCACCATGTTCACGGCCAGCGTCTGGTGCACCGCACCATGGACCATTCGTACGTCCAGACCCTGGTGGACAAAGGGGTGTTGACGCCTGAGCAGGCGCAAAACCACCCTCAGTCCAACGTGCTGGTGGGGTGTTTGGGCACCGAAACCCCACCCCCGGCAAGCACCCACACCATTCAGCACATGAAAGCCGGTGATGTGTTGATGGCCTGCAGCGACGGCGTTTGGCACTACTTTTCCGAGGCCGAAATTGGCTACATCCTGGGCATCCACAGTGCGCGCGATGCGTGTGAAGTGCTGATCAGCCAAGCCCGAATGCGGGCGCTTGGACATGGTGACAACCTGTCCGTGGTGGTGGTGCGCTTCGACCGTCGAGGTTGACCCGGTGGCGGTCCAACGGGGCTGGCCAGAGGATCAGGTCAGCGACGTGTCCACCACCCGGTGGGGTTCGGCCAGGTACTCGCTGGATTGCATTTCCACCAGGCGAGACACCGTGCGCGGAAACTCGTGCGACATGGGGCCTTCGGTGTACAGCTGCTCGGGCGGCACCGCAGCCGACACGATGAACTTCACCCGACGGTCGTACAGCACATCCACCAGCCAGGTGAAGCGACGGGCCTCGCTGGCCATGCGGGCGCTCATTTGCGGCACGTTGGACAGCAGCAGGGTGTGGAACTGAGTGGCCAGCTCCAGGTAGTCGTTCTGCGACCGAGGCCCGCCACACAGGGTCTTGAAATCAAACCAGATCACCCCGCCCGCCTTGCGGTGGGCCTGAATCTGCCGTGACTCGATGGTCATCACCGGCGACTCGTCGGCGGTCTCGGCCAACTGGTGGAAGGTCTGCTCCAGGGTTCGCTCGGCCTGGTCGGACAATGGCGTGTGGTACAGCGCCACATGCTCCAGCGCCCGGCGGCGGTAGTCGGTGCCGTTGTCGACGTTGATGACTTCCAGCTCCTGCTTGAGCAAGGCAATGGCAGGCAGGATGCGGTCGCGGTGCAAGCCGTCCGGGTACAGGCCATCCGGGTGGAAGTTGGATGTGGTGACAAAACCCACGCCGTGTTTGAACAACGAGTCCAGCAGCCGGTGCAAGACCATGGCATCGGTCACATCGGCCACATGAAACTCGTCAAAGCAGATCAGCTTGTAGCGCTGGGCCATGCGCTTGCCCAGCTCGTCCAGCGGGTTGACGGTTCCCTGCATCTCGCGCAGTTCGCGGTGCACTTCACGCATGAACTCGTGGAAGTGCAACCGCGTCTTGCGCTTGAGCGGCACGGCGTTGAAAAAGCAATCCATCAGGAAGCTCTTGCCCCGCCCCACCCCGCCGTACATGTACACGCCCTTGGGAATGGGCGGGTGCACAAACAGCTTCTTGAGCGAATTGGATCGCCGCTGCTTGTACGCACCCCATTCCTGGGCGCAACGCTCCAGCGCCGCCACGGCGCGTTGTTGTGCGGGGTCGGTGGTGTAACCGCGCTCTTTCAGCGCAGCCTCGTAGGCCGCACGGACACTGGAACCTGTGCTCAACGGCGCAACCCGATCAGAAGTTGAGCGTGCGCTTGTCCACGGCCAAGGCTGCTTCCTTGGTCGCTTCGCTCAGGGACGGGTGGGCGTGGCAAATGCGCGCGATGTCTTCGGCACTGGCCTTGAACTCCATGGCCACCACGGCTTCGGAAATCAACTCAGACACCATCGGGCCGATCATGTGCACGCCCAGGATCTCGTCGGTGGTCGCGTCGGCAATGAACTTGACCATGCCCGTGGTGTCACCCAGGGCCCGAGCCCGGCCATTGGCCAGGAACGGGAAGGAGCCCGCCTTGTACTTCACGCCTTCGGCCTTGAGCTGTTGCTCGGTCTTGCCCACCCAGGCAATCTCAGGGCTGGTGTAGATGACGTAGGGAATGGTGTTGAAGTTGACGTGCCCGTGTTGACCGGCGATGCGCTCGGCCACGGCCACACCCTCTTCTTCGGCCTTGTGGGCCAGCATGGGACCGCGCACCACGTCGCCCACCGCCCACACGCCGGGCAGGTTGGTCTTGCAGTCGCCGTCCACCACGATGGCACCGCGCTCGTCCAGTTGCAGGCCCACGGCTTCGGCGTTGAGGCCGATGGTGTTGGGCACGCGACCGATGGACACGATGAGCTTGTCCACCGCCAGCTCCAGGGCTTCGCCCTTGGCGTTGGTGTAGGCGACGTTCACGCCCTTCTTGCCGACCTTGATGTCGCCAACCTTCACGCCCAGCTCGATCTTCAGGCCCTGCTTGTCGAACACCTTCTTGGCTTCCTTGGCAATCTGCTCATCGGCAGCGCCCAGGAAGGTGGGCAGGCCTTCGAGGATGGTCACTTCAGCACCCAGGCGACGCCACACCGAGCCCATTTCCAGGCCGATGACGCCGGAGCCGATGACACCCAGCTTCTTGGGCACGGCGCCGATGCGCAGGGCACCGTCGTTGGACAGCACGTTGACCTCGTCGAACGGCACGCCGGGCAGCGCACGGGCGTTGGAGCCGGTGGCCACGATGACTTGCTTGCCCACCAGGGTTTCTTCGGCGGCACCGGCCACCTTGATTTCGTAGCCACCTTCTGCAGCCTTCACGAACGAGCCGCGGCCATGGAAGAAGCTGACCTTGTTCTTCTTGAACAGGTACAGGATGCCGTCGTTGTTCTGCTTGACCACCTGGTCCTTGCGGCCCACCATCTTGGCCACGTCCATCTTGACGGTGCCGGTGGAAATGCCGTGGTCGGCAAAGTGATGGGTGGCGTGTTCGAAGTGCTCGGACGACTGCAACAGCGCCTTGGACGGGATGCAGCCCACGTTGGTGCAGGTGCCGCCTGGGGCGGGGCCGCCCGCGGCGTTTTTCCACTCGTCAATGCAGGCCACCTGGAAACCCAGCTGCGCTGCGCGGATGGCGGCAATGTAGCCACCAGGGCCGCCGCCGATGACGACGACGTCAAATTGTTTGCTCATGTGTTCACCTCAGGTCCTGCAGGTCAT
>DASUON010000053.1:0-3763 GCA_036276615.1 Burkholderiaceae bacterium | reverse complement strand
CGTACTGGAAGCCCTTTTTCGACGCCTTCCCACCCATCCACCGTTGGCTGGGGGAGAAAAAGCCCGACGTGATCGTGATCTTCTACAACGACCACGGCCTCAACTTCTTCCTCGACAAGATGCCCACCTTCGCCGTGGGTGCCGCGCAGCAGTACGTCAACAGCGACGAGGGCTGGGGCATCCCCGCACTGGAGCCGCTGCGCGGCGAGGTGGACCTGTCGTGGCAGATCATCAACCACCTGGTGGAGCAGGAGTTCGACGTGGTCACCTGCCAGGACATGCTGGTGGACCACGCCTGCTCGCTGCCGCTCAAGCTGTTCTATCCCGAGGGCAACTACCCGGTGACGGTGGTACCCGTGTGCATCAACACCGTGTTGTTCCCGCTGCCCAAGGCCAGCCGCTGCTACGCGCTGGGCAAGGCCGTGGGCGAGGCCATTGCCCGGTGGGACAGCGACAAGAAGGTGGCCGTGCTGGCCTCGGGCGGCTTGTCTCACCAGCTGGAGGGCGAACGCGCCGGGTTCATCAACAAGCGTTTTGACCTGCAGTTCTTGCAGAGCCTGGAAACCAACCCCGAGTGGGCCACGCAGTTCAGCATCCACGACATCGTGGAAAAGGCCGGCACCCAGGGCGTGGAGCTGCTGATGTGGCTGGCCATGCGCGGGGCGCTCTCGGCAGCGGGCTCGGGCGTGAAGAAGGTCAGCACCAACTACCACATCCCCATTTCCAACACCGCCACCGCCGTGGCCGCGTTGGAGGTGACGGACTGAGAGGCCAAGCCTCAGCGAAAACGCTGGGGCAGGTAGGGCGTGGGGTCCACCACCGTGGGTTGGCCGGTCAGCTGTTCGGCCAGCAGCCGCCCCGACACCGGGCCCAGTGTGAAGCCCTGGTGCCCATGCCCGAAGTTGAACCACAGGCCCGCTTGCCCGGGCACCGGGCCAATGGCGGGCAGCATGTCGGCCATGCAGGGGCGGTTACCCAGCCAGGGGGCATCGTCCACCGGGCGGCCCAGGTCCAGCAGCTCGCGGGCGCAGGCCTCGGTGCGGGCCAGTTGCACCGGGGTGGGTGGGCTGTCCAGCCGGGCCAACTCGGCCCCGGTGGTCAGGCGCATTCCGCGGCGCATGGGGGCCAGCACGTAACCACGTTCGGCGTCCAGCAGGGTCAGGTTCAGGCGTTGCGGGGCGTCGTAATGCTGGTGGTAGCCGCGCTTGACGAACAGCGGCACCGGCCAGCCCAGGCGCTGCGCCAGGTCGCCCGACCAGGGGCCCAGCGCCACCACGGCCTGCGCGGCTTCCAGCGGCCCTTGTGGGGTCTGCACCCGCCAGCCACTGCCATGGCGGTGCAGGGTGTTGGCGTCGGCCTGCACCAGCAGCCCGCCGCGTTGCTGGAACAGGCGGGCGTAACGCGCCACCAGTTCGCCGGGGTCGCTCACGCTCCAAGGCGAGGTCCAGTGGATGGCCCCGGCCAACGGGCCACGCAACGCCGGTTCGGCCCGGCACAGCGCCGCACCGTCCAAGGCCGTGAAGGGCACGCCAAAACGCTGTTGGTTGGATTTGGCCTCGCACACCGCGTCATCCAATCCCCGGGCGCTGCGGTAGCCGAAGCGAAAGCCCTGGCGCGTGACCAGATCGTTGGCCCCCGACGCCTCCACCAGCGGGCGGTGTTCGGACGTGGCGTGCGCCACCAGGCGGCTGTAGGCCTGGGTGATGACGGCGTGGTGCGCGGGCAGCGAGTGCCACACGTAACGCAGCAGCCGGGGCAGAAGCGCGGGCAGGGCGGCGGCATGCCAGTGGATTTCGGGGGCGCGACGCCACGCCACGCCCCACAGCAGGCCCACGTCGAACGGGAAGGCATAGGGGGCCACCGCCTCCTGCTGGATGATGCCCGCGTTGCCGTGTGAGGTTTCCTGCCCCGGCCCGCGCCGGTCCACCAGGGCCACCTGCACGCCCCGCGCCTGCAGGTGCAGGGCGGTGCACACGCCCACCATGCCCGCCCCCAGCACCAGCACCTGCGGGGCGGAAGCTGCCCCAGGTGGGTTCGGGGTGGCGGAGGGCGGTGCGACGGGTGTGGTGGGCTGGATCATGTCCACAATTTACAAGCTTTTTTGAACTCCTGCGCTTTTTCTGTTTGGCTTGTTTGCTAGCAATTCAGGACTTTGCAGCTCAGGGCGGTGCGGCTCAGGACAGCGTGGGGTAATCGGTGTAACCCACCGCGCCGCCGCCGTAGTAGGTGGCGCGCTGGCCCTCGTTGTAGGGGCCGTTGCGGCGCAGGCGTTCCACCAGGTCGGGGTTGGCAATGAAGGGGCGCCCGAACGACACCAGGTCGGCCCCCGTGGGCAGCGCCGGGTCGGCCACCACGGCGTCGGCCAGCTCGCGGGTGTAGCCGTTGTTCACCATCCAGGCCGCAGTCCCTCCGGCGGCCCGGTAGGCGGCCTTGGCGGCGGCGTAGTCAAAGGGGCGGTCGGGCAGTTCGCGTGGGCCACCGGTCGAGCCCTCGATCACGTGCACAAAGGCCAGTTTGTGGGTGGCCAACTGGCGCAGCACATGCTCGAACAGCGGCTGCGGGTCGGCGTCCACGATGTCGTTGGCCGGGGTGACGGGCGACAGGCGGATGCCGGTGCGTTCCGCCCCAATTTCGTCACACACCGCGGCCACCACCTCCAGCAACAGGCGGGCCCGGTGCTCGATGGGGCCGCCGTAGGCATCGGTGCGCTGGTTGGCACCGGTCTTGAGGAACTGGTCCAGCAGGTAGCCGTTGGCGGCGTGGATTTCCACACCGTCAAAACCGGCCTCCAGGGCGGCACGGGCGGCACGGCGGTAGTCGGCCACGATGCCCGGCAACTCGTCCAGGGCCAGGGCGCGGGGCACCGAGGTGGCCTCGAAGCGCGGCACGCCGTGGTCCAGCAGCACCGTCTTGGTTTGCGCGGCAATGGCCGACGGGGCCACGGGTGCACCGCCCCCCGGTTGCAGCGAGGTGTGCGACACCCGGCCCACATGCCACAGCTGGGTGACGATCTTTCCGCCCGCCGCATGCACCGCTGCCGTCACGGCCTGCCAGGCCTGGACCTGCTCGGGCGTGTACAGGCCGGGCACGTCGGCATACCCCTGGGCCTGGTGGCTGATGGCCGTGCCCTCCGAAATCAGCAGGCCCGCCGTGGCTCGCTGTGCGTAGTAGGTGGCGGTGATGGGCTGGGGCACCGCGCCGGGCGAGCGGTTGCGGGTCAACGGGGCCATGGCGATGCGGTTGGCCAGCGACCAGGCGCCCACCTGGATGGGGTCGAACAGAGAAGACATGGTGAGGAGCACTCCACAGTGGAACAGTGGCGGGCATTGTGGGCACCCGGGCCGCGCCCGGCAGTCACCTGGGCGCATGCCGGATGCAGCGTGGGGGCTTGGGGCCGGGGGTGAAACAAAACGAAAAAAACCGCGACAGCGCCGACACCCGCAGGCGGTGGGGGCTGGGCACCATGAAGCCCATGTTCAACCCCCTTCCCCAAGGAGCCACCCCATGAAACCCTGGATCAAGCGCAGCCTCATTGGCCTCACCTCCATCACCGTCGTCCTGGGCGGGCTCACCGCCTGCGGAAGCCATCAAGACCATGCCCGTGGCTGGAGCGACGAGCGTGTGGCCGAGATGCGCGGCAAAGTGATCGACAAGATCACCGACAAACTGGAGCTGACCGCGCCACAGAAACAGAAACTCGGCGTGCTGGCCGACGAGATGATCGCCTCGCGCAAGGCCATCAAGGGTGGTTCCACCGACCCCC
>DASUON010000052.1:0-2066 GCA_036276615.1 Burkholderiaceae bacterium | reverse complement strand
GCGGGGGCGTGCCGGGCAGGTTGACGGCGCGAACGTCGGGCGGCAGCGCAAAGCCCGTGCGCCGCTCCTGGTCGCGCACGCCGTGCACCGGGGCATCCACCGTCAGCACCAGGGCCTGGTAACCCGCGGCTTCGGCGCGTGCCACCAGGGCCAGGGTGTCCTCGCGGCGGGGTTGCAGGTAGAGCTGCAGCCACAGCGGGGCGGAGGCGGGGCCGGGCTGGTACAGCCGGGCCACGTCCTCCAGCAGGCAACTGGCCTGGGTGCTGAGCACCAGCCCGGCCTGTTGGGCGCTGGCGGCCTGGGCGGTGGCCCGTTCGCCGTCGGGGTGGGCCAGGCGCTGGTAGGCCATGGGGGCCACCAGCAGCGGGTGGGGCAGGGTGCGGCCCAGCACCGTCACCCGGGTGTTGCTGTGGTGCAGCGGCTGCAGCACCCGGGGGCGCAGACGAATGTCCTGCCAGGCTTGTGGGTTGGCGTGGTGGGTGAGCTGGTCGGCGGCGGCGCCGCACAGGTAGGCCCAGGCCGCATCGTCCAGCACGCGGCGGGCGGCGGCTTCGTGGTCGGCCAGGTTGACGATGTGCGGGGCCACGGGGGTCAGGGCTTGCATGGTGGGGGCGGGCCAAAGGGCTCAGGTTTCGGCCCACATGCGCAGCAGGTTGTGGTATGTGCCGGTGAGTTGGGTGGCTTCAGGGGTTTCGCCATGGCGTTGGCGCAGGGCGAGCAGGTTCATGTCCAGGTCGAACAGCAGGCGGCGCTGTTCGTCGCTGCGCACCATGCTTTGCACCCACAAAAAGCAGGCCAGCCGGTGCCCACGGGTGACCGGGGTGACCTGGTGCAGGCTGGTGCCGGGGTAGAGCACGGCGTGGCCCGCGGGCAGCTTGACGCCGCGGGTGCCGTAGGTGTCGCTCACGGTGAGTTCGCCGCCGTCGTAGTCGTCGGGCTCGTTCAGGAACACGGTGCACGACACGTCGGTGCGCACGTACTCGGTGCCCCCGCCGTCGGCGGTCTTGAGGCGGATGGCGTTGTCGATGTGGTTGCCGTAGGCGTTGGCCTCGCCCCCATAGCGGTTGACCCGCGGGGTGAAGATGCGCAGCGGCAGCGCCGCGCTGAAAAACAGCGCCGACTGGTTCAGCCCCGCCAGCACGCGCTGGCGGATGAAGGTGGCGGCCTCGCAGTCGTGCGGCAGCTGTTCGTTGTTCTTGACGGTGCGGGCCTGGGGGCCCGCGCTGCCCCGTCCGTCTTCCCAGGGGGCCTGGGCCAGCAGGGTGCGGATGCGGGCGAGGTCGTCCGCCGACAGGATGTGGGGCAGCGTGAGCAGCATGGCAGCCTCAGAACCTGATGTTGGCCGTCACCTGCAGCGTGCGCCCGGCCCCGGGGATGTAGTGGCCGGTGTAAAGCTGGTCGCCATACAGCTTGTTGGTGGCGTTGGTCAGGTTGGCCTTGAGGGTGAGCTTGTCGGGAATCCAGGCGTATTCGGCCATCAGGTCGATGGTGGCCCAGCCCGGCACTTCCCAGCCGGGGTTGCGGTTGGGCGTCTGGCGGCCCCGGAAGTTGATGCCCGCGCCCACCCGCCACTGCGGGGTGAGGGCGTAGGTGGTCCACACCGAGCCGGAGTGGTAGGGCGTGAGGCTGGGGCGGGTGCCCTGGCCTTCGGAGCCCGCCACGCCAATGTCGATCTTGGCCACAGGCATCCACACGTAGTTGGCAAACACGTCCCACTGTGGGGTGATGCGCCCGGCCACTTCAGCCTCCAGACCGGCCACATGGCGCTTGCCCGACAGGGTGACCAGGCTGCTGTCCGGGTCGGTGTTGCGCTCGTGCAGCTTGGTGGAGCGGAAGGCGGCAAACCGGGTGGTCCACTGCTTGTTGACCGATTCCAGCTTCACGCCCACTTCCATGTTGATGCTCTGCTCCGGCGGCACGTTGACGTTGGCCGCGCTGAGGGAATACGCGTCGCCCGAGGTGTTGAACGAGGTGGCCGCGCTGGCGTACCAGGTGGTCAGTTCGCTGGGCTGGTACAGCGCGCCGATGCGCTTGCTCCACTCCGACACCTTCATGCGGTAGTGGGT
>DASUON010000051.1:0-4922 GCA_036276615.1 Burkholderiaceae bacterium | reverse complement strand
GCAAGCTGGGGCCTGCCGGTTGGCAGCGCCTGATGACGGGGCAGTGAACCCCGCAGGCTTCGTTGGGAATTGGTTGAGATTGAATTTGCAAACAAATTGACCCCTGGCGCTTTCTGCCAGGGTGTTGGCAGCTATTGATTTTGATGCCGCCTCGCGTGGCCAGGAGCACAACCATGGGACCCACCGCGGCCGCAACGGCCCGTACCCCCAACCTGTTTCATGCCTGCCTGGAAGAGGCTCTGGCCGAGGCCCCGGGCCTCATCATGCGCTGGACCAACGGCCTGCAGGAGGTCTTGCGGCAACAGGAAGCCTGGACCGCCGCCCCGGCCGCCAAGGCGCAGTTGTCCACCGCCCTGCGGGAGCTGTTGCACAGCAAGACCGCGTGCATGGAGCGTTGGCCTGCCCAATGGCGCGCGGCCATCCAGGAGGCGGTGCGCCGCCGCGGGGACTTGGATTTGCCCAAGCGGTCATTGGCCACCGTCAGCTTTGACGAGCTGGAGCTGATGGACGATTCCCAGATCCAGTCCACCGTGCAGGCCGCGCGGGTGGAGCAGGCGGCCAAGGGCGCTGCGGGCAGCGTGCTGGCCGATTTGACGGCGCTGCTGTCCAGCGTTCAGGGTTTCACCTCGGTGCGTCCCGAGAACAACCCCGTGCGGCCCGAAGTGGCCATCCAGGCGCTGCGGCAGACCTTGGAAACGCTGTGTCGGGACGCGGCCATCCGTGACCTCTGGCTCCTGCACGGCAGCGAGGCGCTGGGGCAGGAGTTGCAAATCCTGTACCGGCAGCTGGTCCACTGGCTGACCCAGAAAGGCGTCAAACCCGCCGATTACAAGGTCATCCAGACCTCATCCCCGGTGGGCGTCGGTGTTCGCCACAGCAGCGGACGCCCGCGCCCGGTGGGCCTGGCCGACCAGGACAACCTCATCACCCCCCAGGCCATCGCACCGGCCCAGGCGGAGGCCGAACCTTCGGCCTTCCTCACCTTGGACTACCTGCACGACATGCTGGCCACCGGCCCCGGGGTGCTCACGCCCCAGGTGCCTGCGGCCCCGTTGTCCGCCAGCGGGTTGCCGGGGGGCGGTTTGCGTGGCCCGGGTGCTGATGGTTCGGCCCGTTCCATGGGGCCTTCGTCCAGCCCAAAGGGCGGTGCGGACGAGCCCGCCCATTTGCGGGCCCTGGCGGTCGAGGTGGTCAACCTCATGCTGGACGGCATGGCGCGCGACCCGCGGCTGCTGCCGCCCGTCATGGCCCTGATTCAACGCATGCAGCCAGCGCTGCTGCGCATCGCCGCCGACGATCCCCGCTTCTTTGTGGACCGGGGCAACCCAGCCCGCAAGTTGCTGGACGACATCACCCAACGCAACCTGGCCCTGGCGTCCGACGACGCCCCGGGCCTGGCCCGGTTGTGCTCCACCCTGGAAGACGTGGTGGGCCTGCTGCAGCGCACCGACGTGCGGGTGTCCTCCCTGTTCGAGACGGCGTTGGATGTTCTGCAGGGCCTGGACGCGCAGCAAGACGCTCCCCTGAGCCCCCCCACGGCGCAGGCCGTGCAGTCGCTGGTGCAGGTGGAGCAGCGGCAACTGCTGGTGGAACGGGTGTCCAAGGACCTGCGCGAACGGTCCGACTTCGCGACCGCCGTGCCCCTGATCCAGTGGTTCTTGCTGGGGCCCTGGGCCCAGGTGGTGGCGCAGGCGCGCTTGCATGTTGTGGACGCCTCCAGCCCCGGTGCCCGCCTGCCCGCCAGTGTGCGTTACATGGGGGTGGTGACGGACCTGATCTGGTCCACCCGCGCCGACGTGGCCTCGCAGGGCCGGGCGCGGCTGGCACGCCTCATTCCCGGCCTGCTGCGCACCTTGCGCGAGGGCTTGCAGACCATTGAGTACGAAGGGCAAACCTCGCGGCAGTTTTTTGCGCAACTCATGGCCTTGCACGAAGCCGCCCTGAAGGGGGAAGCCCCACCGCCCGAGGCGCTGGCGCCCCTGGACGCCAGCACCGGTCAGCCCCTGTTGCGCCCGCTGGACGTGTGGGTGCGCCCCGCCGAGGCGGCGGATTCCGGCTTCATGGACGAGGATTTCCCGCCCTTGGACTCCGATTTTGAGGACACGCTGCCGCTGGTCCGCGAGGACGAGGCCGCCCAGGCACCGTCACCCGCGCTGGAGGTGGGCACCTGGATCGAACTGCACCGCGAGTCGGGGGTGTGGGTGCGCCTGCGCCTGGTCTGGGTCAGCCCGCACGGGCTGATGTACCTGTTCAGCGGCGCAGGGCGCACCAGCTCCATGAGCCGTCGCCACTTTGACGACATGCGCCTGGCCGGTCGTGTGCGGCTGCTGGCCACCCAAAGCCTGGTGGACGACGCACTGGACACCGTCATGCAGGCGGCGCTGCACAACACGGCCCGGCGCTCCGATGGGCGCACCGACTACCACGCCGACCACCCGGACCTGCTGCCCCCGCTGGCCTGAGGGGTCTTGCTGACCGCTTCACATGCTCAGGCTGTGACGGGTGATTTGCTATTTATTTTATAGCTGCTTTCGCTTATATATAAAGCGCTATGCGGCATTTTGATGGTTTGTTTTTTGGGGGAATTCCAAGCTGAACCGCGTGCATTGCGGGTTGGACTCAACCCGCACATGCCCGCCGTGCGCCTCGATGATGGCTTTGGTGATGGACAGTCCCAGCCCCGTGCCTTCCGCGTGGGGGCGGGCGGGGTCGGCGCGGTAGAAGCGGTCAAACAGCCGTGGCAGCACGTCGGGTGCAATGGGTGGGCCCGCGTTGCTGACCTGCACGGTGGTGGCCTGAGGCGTTTCGGTCACGTCGATGTGGACGGTGCTCCCCGCCGGGCTGTGACGCAAGGCGTTGGAGAGCAGGTTGCTCAGTGCCCTGCGGAACATCAGCCGGTCTCCGACGATGAACCCCTCGCCTTGCAGCAGGCATTGCACCCGCTGCTCTTGGGCCACGGCCTCGTAGAAGTCGAGGAGCGCACGTGCTTCGCTGGCGGCCGAAAACCGTTCTTTGCGAGGCAGGTCCACGCCGCGTTCGGTTTTGGCCAGGAACAGCATGTCGGCCACCATGCGCCCCAACCGTTCAAGCTCTTCGGCGTTGGAGGCCAGGATGTCGCGGTAGGCATGGGCATCGCGGGGCGCAGACAGCGTGACTTGGGTTTGTGTCAGCAGGTTGCTGATGGGGGTGCGCAGCTCATGGGCCAGATCGGACGAAAAGTCGGACAGTTGCTTGAAGTCGTGTTGCAAGCGCTCCAGCATGCGGTTGAGCTCGTGGGCCAGGTCGGCCATTTCTGCCGGCACGGCGTCCACGGGCATGCGTTCGTCCAGTTGCTGTGCGCTCACCCCGGCTGCCCGCGAGCGAATGGCCCGCAACGGGGCCAGCCCCTGGTGTGCGGCCAGCCAGCCCAACACGCCACTGACCAGGGTGGCCAGCACGGCATACAGCGCCAAGCTGCGCTTCAAGTCCGACAAAAAATGGTTGTGGTGACCGGTGTCGATGGCCAGCATGATTTGGATGGCCTGGCCATTCGCAAACGCGGGTCGCTGCTCAAACTGCCAGCTGCGCAGCGCATGCTCGTCTTGCTGCCATGGGCTGGGTGACTGGAACAGCACGCTGACGGCGTCTTGAACCCGCACATGCAGGCCCTGGTGGTGGTTCAGGGCTTCGCTCAAGCGCCAGCGGGCGTCGTCTGCGGAGTTGGCGGCAGACAGGATGTCTTCCACCAGGTGTTGCTTGTCTTGCAGGATGGCGTGGTCCAAGTCCACAAAGTGCTGCTCGGTGGCCACCAGGAACAGCACCCCCAGACCCAGCACCACAGAGGCTGACACCACGGTGAAGAACAGCGTCAGGCGTTGCGTCAGTGGGAGGGAGAAGGTGGGCAGGCGCAGCATTCAGTTCGCCTCCAGCACATAGCCCATGCCCCGCACGGTCTGAATGAGCTTGACGGCCTGGCCTTCGTCCACTTTCAGACGCAGGCGCCGCATGGCCACCTCGATCACGTTGGTGTCGCTGTCGAAGTTCATGTCCCAGACCTGAGATGCAATCAGCGACCGCGGCAGCACCTCGCCTTGGCGACGCATCAGCAACTCCAGCAGCGAAAACTCCTTGGCAGTGAGGTCGATGCGGTGCCCTGCCCGGGAGGCGCGGCGGCGCAGGACATCCAATTCCAAGTCGGCCACGCGCAAGGTGGTGGGCTCGGAGCCGTGGCGTCCTCGACGCAGGATGGTGCGCACCCGCGCCAGCAGTTCGGCGAACGAGAACGGCTTGACCAGGTAGTCGTCCGCGCCCAGTTCCAATCCCTTGACCCGGTCTTCCACCTGGTCGCGTGCGGTGAGGAACAGCACCGGCATCAGGCCACCGCGCCGCCGCAATGACTGAAGCACTTGCCAGCCATCCAGGCCCGGAAGCATGACGTCCAGGATGACCAGGTCGTGCCCATGTTCCAACGCCAGGTGAAGTCCATCGGGGCCGTTGACAGCCAGATCCACCACAAACCCGGCCTCGCGCAGGCCCTGGCGCAGGTATTCACCCGTTTTGGGTTCATCTTCCACGATCAGGATTTTCATGTTGGCTTCCTTGGCGATGGAGTGTCGCATTGCCTGGGTGACGAGGTCCGAAGATGACGGAATTGTCATTTCCCCGACAGCCTCCCGTTGTTTTGGCTTTGCAGAATTTCTCCCATCAACAGGAGCAATTCCCATGAAGCATCAAAGGCTCAGGCTCTCGGCCCCAAGGGCGCTGCTGGCGGTGATCGGTCTGGCTGCCATGCCTGGGCTGTCGCAGGCCCAGACCACCGGCAGCCCGCAGGCATCGGGGACTTCGCCGGCGATTCGGGATTGGCGCCAAGCCAACGACACGGTGGGACAGTTTCCCCGGGGGCACGCGGATGTGGTGCGCTGGGAGGCGGCACAGCCGTCTGC
>DASUON010000050.1:0-2688 GCA_036276615.1 Burkholderiaceae bacterium | reverse complement strand
GCACAGCGACCACTGCGGTGGCAACGCCGCGCTCCAGGCCCGTTACCCGGCGCTGGACACCGCCATTCCCCCCGGCCTGGCCGATGCCGTGACCCGTTGGGACGACACCGTGCTGGGCTACCACGCCACCGGGCAGGCCATGGTGCGCTACGGGTTCAACCGCCTGCTGCAACCCGGCCAGACCGAGCGCCTGGGCGGGCGGCCCTGGCAGGTGCACGCCGCACCGGGGCACGACCCGCATGCGGTGCTGTTGTTCGAGCCCGAGTCGCGCACCCTCATCAGCGGCGATGCCTTGTGGGCCAACGGCTTTGGCGTGGTGTTCCCCGAGCTGGATGGCGAGCACGCCTTTGCCGACGTGGCCGCCACGCTGGACCTGATCGAACACCTGGCCCCCGCCGTGGTGGTTCCGGGCCACGGTCCGGTGTTTGCCGATGTGGGCGCCGCCCTGGCCACGGCCCGCGAGCGGTTGGACGGTTTTGTGCGCCAACCCCAGCGCCACCTGCGCCATGCCGCCAAGGTGCTGCTGAAGTACAAGCTGCTGGAATGGGGCCAGGTGCCGCTGGCCGAGCTGCACCGCTGGGCCGCCCAGACCCCGCTGCTGGCGGGCATCCACCCGCAGGTGGAGGGGGCACCGGCGTCGTTGGCGGCGTGGGTGGATCAGTTGCTGGCCGAGCTGGCCCGATCAGGCGCTGCGCGGGTGGACGCCGACGGCGTCACCAACCTCTGAGCCTCGGCGCACAAGCCCAGCGCCAAACCTCAGCCGCGCACGGTGCAGGCGCGGGCCACGTCCACCGCCAAACGGTGCAGGGCTTGCCAGGGGTCGGTGGGCCAGCCGGGAACGCTCAGGCCCTTGACGATGCCATCAACCCCATGGGCGTCCTGCACCCAGCGCCGGGTCTGGGCGCTGTCCAGGTGGGGGGCCACACGCTCCACCAGCTTTTCCTTGGGGCCCCACACCCGCTGTTCGCGCAGCACCATGGGCAGAGGGCGACCGGCGTCCAGCGCTTGGCGCACTCGGGCCAGCAGGCGGATGTCTTCGGCCAGCGCCCAGTGCACCAGCACCGGGGCCTCGCCCTCGGCCTGCACGCCGTCAAGCATGCGCTGCACCCGGGCCAGTTGGCCCGACAGCACGGCCTCGGCCAGCTTGAAGGCGTCGTACCGGGCCACATTGAGCACCGCCGCCTCCACCTGCGCCCACGACAACTCACCCTCGGGGTACAGCAGCGCGAGTTTTTGCACCTCCTGGTGGGCGGCCAACAGGTTGCCTTCCACCCGGTCGGCAAAAAACTGCAGGGTGCGCAGCCCTTCGTCGCCCGATTTGACGCGCTGGTTCTGCAACGCCAGGCGCTGGGCAATCCACTGCGGCAGGGCCTTGCGGTCCACGGGGTCGAGCTTGAGCAACACGCCATGGGCGTCAAGCGCGGCAAACCAGGCGGACTTTTGCGCGGCAAAGTCCAGCCGGGGCAGCAGCACCAGGGTCAACACGGCGTCGTTGTGGGCGGCAGCCTCGGCCAGTTGCTGCAGGGCGGTGCTGCCGTCCTTGCCCGGCTTGCCGGAGGGGATGCGCAGCTCCACCACCTGGCGGTCGCCGAACAGGCTCATTTCGCTGCCCGCGGCCAGCACGGCGCTCCAGTCGAAATGTGCGCCTTGCACGGTGAACACGCTGCGCTCGGTGTAACCCGCCTGCCGGGCGGCCTGGCGGATGGCGTCGGCGGCCTCCTGCGCCAGCAGGGGCTCGTCGCCGTGCAGGGTGTAGAGCGAACGCAGCCCCTTGCTCAGGTGCGCCGAAAGCTGGGCAGCGGCCAGTTGCATGCGGTGCCGTGGTCGGTCAGAGCGAGCGCACCGCCGCCAGGCGGCGCAGCGTCTGCTGCACGATGTCGGCCTGCATGTCGCGGTACAGCTCGGCCTCTTCGTCGGCCTTGGACAGGGCGATGGTTTCGCTGTAGCTCAACTCGCGCTGCAGCAGGATTTCGGCATCGGGAATCAGCTCCTTGCCCCGTGGCGTGCTCAGGCGGAACTTGAAACGGGTGCGCAGCTGGAACTCGCGCACCTGCCCGGCTGCGGTGGAGCCCACCACCGAGCGCTCGCGCTGGTCGGTCAGCACCGTGAGCACCGCGTCCACGGTGGACGGGCGCACCGTGCCATCGGCCGCGGTCTGCGGTGCCAGGGCCGTGGCGGGCAGCACCTCCACGCCCGCGTTCAGCAGAGCCGTGTGCAACGCACGCTGCAGCGGGGAGCCGTCGGACAACGAAGCCACCAGGGTCTTGAACGCAAACTGCGGGGCCTGCCGCAGGCGAAAGCCGCAGCCCGTCAACGCACCACCGGCCAGCGCCCCGGCCACCACGCCCAGCCACCTGCGACGGGACGCCACCAGGGGCCACACGGCAGGCTCACCGGACACAGACACGGGTGCGGGCTGCGTCATGGCGCTCAAACCACCACGTTGACCAGACGGCCCGGCACCACCACCACCTTTTTGGCGGGGGCTCCGTTGGCGGCTTTGAGGAAGGCTTCGCTGGCCAGCGCGGCGGCCTCGATGGCGGCCTTGTCGGCCCCCGCGGGCACCCGCACCTCGCCACGCAGCTTGCCGTTGACCTGCAGCACCAGGGCGATTTCGTCCTGCACCAGGGCCGACTCGTCCACCTTGGGCCAGGGCGAGTCCAGCAGATCCCCCAAACGGCTGGCGTA